>CAYTDB010000004.1:0-75177 GCA_964436455.1 uncultured Anaerolinea sp.
TTTAAGACTATTGTGTTCCAATCAAAAACACGGACAGGTGTGATGCCTGTCCGTGTCGTATTTCCAGGTACTATCTGCGCTTCGACTTCGTGGGGACAATGTCAGCGCAAGAGTTTTACACCGTAAATTCCTGCTCTGCCTTTCGCATCGTCTGGAAGGATTCAATGGCGACCTCCAGCATGGCTGTGTCGGGTTGGCGCGTGGTCAGGGATTGAAGAGCCAGGTTGGGCTTAATTAAGAGACGCACGAGAGGGGAATTCAAATGGTTGGCTGTCCAGCGGATATATTCCACTGCAAGTCCAGCAATGACGGGGATCAACAGAATGCGGCTGGTCAATCGCCAAAAGATGCTCATATCACCGAGTAGGCTGTGGACAAGGACGGATAGCAGGACAAACGTCAGCATAAAGGCAGTGCCGCAGCGCGGATGTTCGATGGGATAGCTCGCAACGACTTCTGGTGTAAGTTCTGCACCCGCTTCAAAAGCATTGATGGTCTTATGTTCAGCGCCATGATACCCAAAAAGACGTTTCACATCGGGCATAAAACCAATCGCCCAGATATAACCGACGAGCAGGATCAGGCGCATCAGACCTTCGAGCAGGTTATGGGCAAGATTGTGCCAGCCAAGATAATGTTCTGCAAAACCGCCCACACCAGCCGGAAGCAAAACGAACAAGCCTACGCCAATCAGCAGTGAAGTACCCAACGTAAGGTAAAGTGCTGGTCCCTCAAGTTTTTCTTCCTCGCCTGTCTGCGTGTTAGCAGAGAGTGTCAGCGCTTTCATACCAAGACCCAGCGCATCCCAAAGCAGGATCGTACCGCGTACAAAAGGGATCTTGGTAAGGCGTGAGCGATAGACCTTGGCAAGATCTTCCTTATGTGTAACGATGTTTCCATCAGGCGCGCGCATGGCAATGGCAAAGGCATTCTGCCCGCGCATCATTACGCCTTCGATGACGGCTTGCCCGCCGTATGAGATGATTCTATCTTCCATGAACAATTCCTAAATCAAAAATCTTTGCCGCAAAGCCCGCGATGGGCACAAAGATCTTAAAGTTTTTTGAAACCGTTGTGTCTTTTGCGGTAAAAAATGCACACCACGATTAGCGAACGCTATCCCAGGTTGTAAAAGAAATGGATGAACGCGTCGATGCCTTTGTACCACGTGGGCAGATGCAGATGTTCGTTCGGTGAATGGACGTTGTCAGACGGCAGTCCCATACCTACCAAAACGGATTCAACGCCGCAAATCTGCTGGAGCAATGCCACCGCACCGATGGAACCGCCCTCACGACGATAGAATGGACGCATACCCCAGACTGTTTTCATCGCATCGTTCATCGCTTTGATGCCGGGGTTGTTTAGATCGGCAATTGCAAATGGACTGCCCGTTAGCTTCTTTACTTCCCAGTGAACGGTCTTCGGCGCATTGGCATCCATAAAGCGTTTCATCTGCTCGAAAACTTCCTTGTAATCCTGATCTGCAACAAGGCGGCATGAAATCTTCGCCATCGCTTTTGCAGGCAGGACAGTTTTCGAGCCGGGACCGGTCCAGCCGGAGAGCAGACCGTTGACCTCAAGCGTGGGACGCGCCCCGGTCCGTTCGGCGGAGATGTACCCCTCTTCGCCCCACAACGCCGGGACGCCTGTTTCCTCCAAATAATGCTGGTCATCATTTGGAAGCCGTTTGAAATCCTCGCGTTCCTGGTCACTGATCGGGCGGACGCTATCGTAGAAGCCGGGTAACGTAATCCTTCCCCTTTCATCATGCATCTTGGCAATCAACTCGGTCAACACTTGTGCTGGGTTATGGATCGCGCCGCCGTATAGACCGGAGTGCAGGTCAGCTTTGGGTCCCCACACATTGATCTCCATGTAGGCAAGTCCACGCAGGCCGTAGGTGATGGTGGGCATATCCACACCCATCATACCGGCATCGGAGTTGAGGGATACATCCGCCTTGAATTTTTCAGCATGTTTCTTGAGGGACGCTCCGAGATTTTTCGAGCCAATTTCTTCTTCACCTTCGAGCAGAAACTTCAGGTTGACCGGCAATTCACCAGCCTTCATCACGGATTCAATTGCATGAAATGTGGCAAGCACCTGTCCTTTCATGTCAGAGGAACCGCGCGCATACAACGAATCGCCGCGCACCTGCGGATCAAATGGACCGGTCTCCCATAACTCCATCGGATCCGGTGGCTGGACATCGTAATGTCCATACACCAAAACGGTTGGGGCGCCAGGCTTCTTGAGATAATCTCCATAAACAATGGGATGCCCATTATTGTCTGTAGGCATGATTTCGACATTTTCCATGCCGAGTTTTTTCAAATACTCCGCCAGCCATTCAGCGGTACTGCGGACTTCATCTTTATATTCAGAATCTGTGGAAATGGATGGAATTTTCAAGATCTCATTGAGATCATCCAGGAAGCGTTCACGATTTTGTTTTGCGTAATCAAGTGCTTTTTGTAATTGGGTCATTTATCCTCTTTCGAGAAGGTGTGACGACCACTTCGATGTGGCTGTCACCTGTGAATTACGGAGTTTCTGTTGCAGATCCCAGCGCGCGTCGGGTGAGCAGGTACCAGCTTGAAAGTGTGTTCAAGCGATCACTTGGTTCATACAATGGGCCGACCTGCACACCCTGCACCTGTGCATCGACACCATATGAATAAACTGGCACATACAACGGAAGCGCGGGCAATTCCTTTGCAAATACCACCTGGAAGTTTCGATATAACTTGGCACGAAGTGAGTAATCCGCTGTGACACGCGCCTGCTCAAGGTATTCACTGGCAGCACGGTTATCCCAGCCGGAGTAGTTCTGTCCGCCGACGGCTTCAGCCTGGTGCCAGAAGGGATACGGGTCAGGGTCGGGAGTGCGAGAAAGGTTCAGGTCCACGAGGGCAGCTTGAAATGAGCGGGAAGCGAGAGTCGTCAGCACAAGTTGATCGTATGGTTGAGGCTGCAATTCTACGCGGACTCCGATCCTCGCCCATTGAGTCTGGATCGCTTTTGCGATTTGGGTATGTATCGCATCATCGGGATGTACCATCGTGAACGCAAGCGGGATGCCATCCTTGGCGCGCACATCGCCTCCACCTGCAGGAATGATATATCCCTCACCCTTCAGCAGAGCGATCGCAGCATCCGGATCATATTCGAGTTTTTCAATGCCATCAAAATAAGCCCATGAATTGGGCAGGATCGGCGAATCTGCGATAACAGCCTGACCCTGAAGGATCGAATTAATAATGGCGGGACGGTTCAACCCCAGCATGAGCGCATGGCGGAAATTCTGATCCTGCATAAAGGGTAGTTCAGGGTTGGTCAGGTTAAACATCACAAATCCCATTTGCGGCAGTCGGCTCGAATAGAACAAGAGATTGGGCTCTTCCAACGCGGCACTCAACACATCAGACGTGACCTGCCCCACAGCAAAGACGTCGCCCTGCTGGTAAGCTTCAAATGCCGCGGCGGATGTTGGATAGTAACGAAAAACCACCTGTTCGATGTAAGGAGGCGCACTGTAATAATTGGAGGAAATGGTCAATACCACACCTATGATCTGACCATTCTCCACAATCAATTGATCGAATTTATACGGACCAGTACCTATAGGCTTGATGTTGAATTCCGCGCTTGCCATTTGTTCAGGTGGGATAGATTCGAGCAAATGCTTAGGCACAACGCCAAAAGTAAGATAGTCCATGAAAGGGACGTAGGGTTCGGGTAATGTGAACTTGAGGTTCTTTTCATTGAGGCGCGTCACCTCCACCCTGCCCCACAGGTCTTTGATGTCCTGTGGATAGAGCGAACCGGCACTCTTCATCATTTCAATGGTGAAAATCACATCGTCACTGGTGACCGGTGTCCCGTCATGCCAGACCGCATTGGGACGGACCGTAAAGTTGTAGATCGTGCCATCCTGTGAAACACCCCAGGAATCAGCGAGATCGGCTTGTGGCAGTCCACGCTCGTCAAACTTGACGAGGCCGCTGAATAGCAGTCTATTCACATCGCGGTCCACGGTATTATTCCAATCCAACAGCGGATTAAGCCTGCCCAGCGAACCGACTAACCCTTCAGTGTACACACCGCCCTGCTCAGGTTGTTGCTGGATAATACCGCCCGTCACCGGCGCAGACTGCTGTGTATATAGAAGGACTGCCACGATCACCAATGTGATGAGGAGAACAAGGATCTGCCAGCGTAATTGTTTCATATGTAAAACACAAATGAAGAAGGGCTCGTTTGTTCCATGCGGCGACGCGTCCTGCGCCATCCGCCGGGAAGGAACGAGCCCTTCATGAAATTCTCTTCGCTCTAGCCCGAGATAACTACAAGTATCATCACAAGCAAAAAGAAAATGGCGCTCAGAACAATTGTTAGTCTGAACAACGTGCGCTCCACACCTCTGCGGGCGGTGAAAACGCTGCCGGTATCGGCTCCGCTCAAGCCGCCCAAACCCGCGCCCTTGCTCTGCATAATGACGCTGATGATGAGCAGGACCGAGATTATAATTAGCGCGATATTCAAATAGTTTTCCATCTAGTACGTGCCTCCTTTTAAGCGGGGACATTATACCCGCTGGGCGGAAGAAACGTCAACTTGAGGTATCCATGCACGAAATTATCATAAACCTTCACATGCACACACGGTTTTCAGATGGGAGCGGGACACACAAGGACATTGCAGAAGCTGCCATGAAAACTGGATTGGACGCGGTCATCGTAACCGACCATAATACCTATGTGGATGGAGTGGAGGGTTATTACCGTTCCTCACCGACATATACGGTCAAACCCCGCCGCGTCCTGCTCCTCGTTGGACAGGAAGTCCACGACCAGGACCGGGTTCCACAAAAGAACCACCTCTTGATCTTCAATACGAACCGCGACCTTTCCAACCTGGCAGACGATCCTCAAACACTCATCAACGGCACCAACGAAGCGGGTGGAATTTGTTTTATCGCCCATCCCTGGGACCCTGAGTCACCTGGATTCGGCGAAGATGACATCTCGTGGGTCTCGTGGGATGTTGAAGGGTTTACAGGGCTCGAACTCTGGAACGGATTGAGTGAACTCAAAGTGGTAGCCACTTCTCTGCTAAAGGGTCTGTTTTACGCATTCTTCCCAAACTTTGTCGCTCACGCTCCCATCCCGGAGACCATCCAAAAATGGGACGAGCTCACATCCAACGGGAACCGCATAGTAGCCCTGGGCGGATCGGACGCACACGCACTTCAAATGCACAAAGGACCGTTGCACAGGGTGATCTTCCCATATGAATTCCACTTTCGGGCGATCAATACCCACGTTTTCATACCTGATCCATTGACAGGTGATGTCGCCGCCGATAAAAAGATGATCTATAATGCCCTTGCCAGCGGACATTGCTTTGTGGGTTACGATCTTCCGGCTCCCACACACGGTTTCCGTTTCAAGGCAAAGGGACTTGCACACTCCGCCATCATGGGAGATGAAATCCCAGCCAAAGGTGGCGTGACCCTGCACGCACACCTCCCCACCAAGGCGGACATCACCCTCCTAAAGGATGGCATCGCACTGGGCACATGGCGGAACCAGCAAACGATGACCCATAACACCTCCGAACCTGGAGTTTATCGTCTTGAAGTCCATCGCAGGTATCTCAGCAGAAAACGAGGCTGGATCTTTAGCAACCCAATTTATGTGAGGTAATACCCTCACTACAAAGGACACCAGGGGCACGAAGGATTCAATCCAATAACTCATCAAAACTTTGTGAATTTGGTGTCCTTGGTGTTTAAAAATGCCCCCATTCCCCCACAAACGCATCGTAATCGTTGGCACCACCAGTTCAGGCAAATCCACACTGGCAGAACAACTCGCAAACAAATTTGACTCCGACTTCATCGAACTGGATGCCCTTCACTGGGAACCCAACTGGACCGAAGCACCACCCGAAGTATTCAGGAGACGCGTCGAAAAAGCGATACAAGCTCCGGGCTGGGTCGTCGCGGGGAATTATCATGTTGTACGCGATATCATCTGGGCAAAAGCCGAAGCCATTATCTGGCTCGACTATCCGCTTCTGATCGTTTTCTGGCAACTCACCCGCCGCACATTCAAACGCTGGTGGACTCGGGAATTGCTTTGGGGTACGAATCATGAAAATCTATGGGCACATCTCAAGTTGTGGTCAGAAGAATCATTATTCCATTGGCTGTTCAAAACCTACTGGAGAAGGAAGCGCGAGTATCCTTTGTTGTTTTCATTACCGAAATACCAGCATCTGGAACTGATACACTTAAAGCATCCACGCCAAACGAACGAATGGGTGTCACAGCTTTAATCAAATTCAATACACAGTCGGACATGAAACTTCCACCATGTCGTATATACAATAAAACCCGAAACAGCACCCCACCAATACGATTACTGGATGAAGCATTTCGTATTCCAGTAGAACAGTGTGTTTCCAAGAGTATTGGCAGGGCATGGAAAATAGCATAAAGGCAAATTGTGTACCGTAAAAGTCCTTACAAAAGATGACCTGCCTCTACTGATGAACGTTGCAGAGGATGTCTTCGATAACCCCATTGACGAAGCCTTTGCACACGAGTTCCTGAACGACCCGCGCCATCATGTTGTTGTAGCTACTGCCAAGGACAAGATCGTTGGATTCGTCTCAGCCGTCCACTACATTCATCCCGACAAACCGCCTGAGCTATGGATCAATGAGATGGCCGTCGCGCCACCATATCAAAGGCATGGACTTGGCACTGCCATCTTAAAAGAGATGTTGCAACTGGGAAAAGGAATCGGCTGTAAAAATGCATGGGTGTTGACCGATCGAAGCAACGAATCTGCCAACCTCCTCTACCAATCCGCAGGCGGACAGGTTGGCTCAGATGAAACAGTAATGTACGAATTCGATATTACCAAATGAATAACACGTTATGACTAACGATTCTCAACCCCAAAACAGACTCGATTTGCGAGTCATCATGGAAGTTTCACTTCGCCAGTTTTCATGGTGACTCATAATGGTTTTATTCGTAACCCTGGTGGGTTACCCCGGAGTTGTATGCGTTACACCAATGGCGTGGCTGCTCGCCTTGCGCGTCGGAAATTTGATCGCCTGGCGTTCCAAAAGCGGACTCCGTTCCCAGCGCTTGACCGAGTCCGCGCTGGCTGGTGGGCTGCTTGGATTGTCACAAGGTGTACTATTCGGAATTATCGTTCCATTTATGGGACCTATTCAACAAGATGAATGGGGAAAATCGATCATTCTAATCTTGCTCATGTTGGTTGTGGGCATTTTGGCAGGAGCCGGATTGTCATTTATTACCGCGTATTTGATAGAAATCCGGTCTGAAAGATGATCGTAAAATTTTCTTTTGGTCCAAGCCATTACAAAAGCCCTGATTTCCTTTGTGAATTGTCTAACAATATTAGCGTTTGATTAGAATGCCATAACCCGCTTGACTTTGCATTTAAATTTCTGTATAGTATTTTGGAGCGTAAATCGGCACGGATTGCCCCACCGGCAGGCGTGCCGTTTGTTTCGTGTGTTAACTTATCCCATCCCAAGGAGAACCAATGATACAAGTCAATGGTCTCATAAAAGACTACGGAGTTCGTCGCGCCCTTGATAACATCACCTTCGATGCAAATCAGGGAGAAATTGTCGGCTTTCTCGGACCGAACGGCGCGGGCAAAACCACCACCATGCGCATCCTAACCGGATACATGCCCCCTACTGCCGGCGAAGCCATTGTGGCAGGGTATGACGTAGTGGAAGAATCACTGGCTGTTCGTAAACGTGTTGGTTACCTGCCTGAAACCGTGCCTCTTTACAATGATATGACCGCGCTGGATTACCTCAAATTCATGGCGGAGCTGAGGCAGATCCCTCAGGCGGAAGACCGTGCCTGGGAAACGCTTGAAATGGTGGATCTTGATGAGCGTGCCAACAGTTACATTGGCAACTTCTCGAAGGGCATGCGACAACGCATCGGACTGGCACAGGCGCTTCTCCACCGCCCCGAAGTCATCATCCTGGACGAACCGACCATCGGTCTGGACCCGGCACAGGTTGTCGAAGTCCGCAATGTGATCCGCGAGATCGGCAAGGATCGCACCGTGCTCTTCTCCACACACATCCTTTCGGAAGCCCAACAACTGAGTGACCGCGTCCTGATCATCAACAAAGGAAAGATCGTCGCGGAAGATACACCTGAAAACCTGCAATCCAGAGTGCTCGGCGCAGAACGAGTTCTCTTGCGTGTGCGCGGTGATGCGGATGGGTTGGATGCAACAGTCAAAAAGGTCAAGGGGACACGCAAGGTGGAATCAAAAACGGACGATGCGGTCGAGTTCGAAGTCGCTGCTGGGCAGGATGTCCGTCCGCAGGTGGCACAAGCCGTTGTGCAAGCCGGTTACGAATTGATCGAAATGCGCCCGGTGGGAATGAGTCTCGAGGAGATCTTCCTTGAATTGACCGATGACAAAGTGATGGGCAAGCGCGCGTGAGGTGAAGCATGAGAAATATTTGGACAATAGCAAAACGAGAATATGACCAGTACTTTATCAGCCCGGTTGCCTATGTAGTGGCATTCGCGATGCTCTTGACAACCGGCGTGCTGTTTGCGATCAACTTTTTCTTTTACACACAAAATGCCTTCCAAAATTTTGGCGTGCCGGATTTTGGACCGATCTCGGGAACTTTCGTTTTCCTGCTGGTGCTATCTGCACCAGCGTTAACCATGAGATTGATCTCTGATGAAGCCCGGATGGGAACCTTGGAATTACTCCTCACGGCTCCAGTCCGAGACCATGAATTGGTCATCGGCAAATGGCTGGGTGCCATGCTTTACATCCTCACCCTATTGCTCGTGACCTTGATCTACCCAATTGTTACGAGTCGCTTCGTTACTCCGGGCATTGACTGGTATGTTGTGCTGACATCCTATCTTGGCATGATCCTGCTCGCAGGTGTTTTCCTTGCACTGGGAACCGCGGTCTCTGCCATGTTCACGAACCAAATCACAGCCTTCTTTGTTACCTTGGCACTGTTCATCACCATGTGGTGGCTGGTTGGTTTCCCGTCTCAGGTAATCCCTGGAGATGCCGCCAGGATTTTCGAATACCTTGACATGAAGTCACATTTTTATGGTGCACTGGATTCGGGCATCATCAACCTATCTGATCTAGTCTATTACATCAGTCTGATTGCATTGGGCTTATTCACAGGGACAGCCGCGGTTGAAATGAGGAGATGGAGATAATGGCAAAGAAGCAACAACCCACCTGGCACCGTTTCACATTCATTGCCCTGATCGTTGCCGGTCTCGCATTATTCAGCACAATTCTTTTCCTCATTACGAGGGGACTGCTTAACATCGGCATGTTTAGCGGCGCGACAACCGAGACCCTAAATCGCGGAACGCTCATCAGTCTTGGAGTGATGGTTCTCAGCCTTGCCGTTTACACCATTCTGGAACCGGAGAAGATCCGTCAGGCTCTCACGGGCAGACAGGTACGTTACGGAAGCAACATTGTCATTACTTCCATCGCCTTCCTCGGAATCCTGTTCGTCCTCAACTGGTTTGTCTACAACAACCCAAAAAACTGGGATGTGACAGAAGACAAAACCAACACACTCGCACCGGAAACGATACAGGCGCTCGAAAGCCTGCCAGAACCAGTAACTGCGGTCGCGTTTTATTCCAGCGTCTCTCCTGAAAGCGCAACCGAACTTCTCGAAAAATTCAAGTCCAACAGTAACGGGAAGTTTGACTACCAGTTTGTCAACCCGGACACAGACCCAGTTGCCGCGCGCGAAGCAGGGATTACAGGCGATGGGAAGATCATGCTTGTCATGAGCGAACAACGGGAAATAGCCAACTTCGCCTCCGAAACCGAATTAACCAAGACCCTGATCAAGCTGATCAATCCTGAAACGCGGGTGGTGTATTTCCTGACAGGTCACGGCGAAGCAACTCTTGATTTTGGTGATGTCAGCCTTTCCACTGCCAAGTCAACGCTTGAAAGCAAGAACTACACCGTCAACAGTCTGAACCTGCTGGCGGAAAACAAGATTCCAGATGACGCCCTTGCGGTCGTCATTGCAGGTCCACAAAAGCCGGTCTCGGAAACTGAAGTACAACTCCTGAAACAGTATGTGGATGCAGGTGGCTCTCTGATCGTCATGGAGGAACCCATCCTTCTGACTGAGTTTGGTGATTCGGCTGACCCGCTCGCAGAATACCTTGCACAGGACTGGGGCATCGTTCTTAATGACGACATCATCATAGACCTTTCCAGCCAGCAATTGTTGAATGCGGTCTCTGCGTCAGCTGGTCAACATCCCATTACGAACAATCTTAGCGCCAACTATCTAGTTATCATGCCGCAAACACGTTCCATCAATCTGACAACCCCGACAGACAGCGTCATACAAACGCCGCTGCTTTTAACCTCCCAAAATTCATGGGGTGAAGTCAATTTCACGAGTGCAGAAAGCACCGAAGTTTCATTTGACCCCGAAGCAGACCTTCCCGGTCCACTCATCATGGCATCTGTTGGTGAAAATACTGCAACCGATGGACGCGTGGTCGTCTTTGGGAACTCCTATTTCGCCACGAATGACATGTTTGATGTCTATGGGAACGGGAACTTCTTTGTTAACTCAGTGGATTGGGCTGCCGAACAGGAAAACCTGATCAACATTACGCCCAATACACCAACTGCTCGTACCTTTATTCCGCCCAACCAGATCCAATTGTTGATCATTCTATTGGGTTCAATTCTCATTATTCCGGGTCTGGTTGTATTTGCCGGTATTTCCTCCTGGCTGGCACGCAGGCGGCAGGGATAAGTTATGCGTAGTTCAACGGTTATTTATCTCATCCTGTTTGTGGTCGTTCTGGGTGCGGCATACTATTTCAACAATAGAACAGAAACTGCCGAGGCAGAAGTCGTCACCCCCGAAGCAACCTCCGCGCCTATCGAATACCTGTTCACGTCCGTGGATGGATTGCCAACGAACATCAAGATCGAGTCGAAGGCAGGGGTAGTTGTCGAGGTGGCGCGTAACGCAGAGAATGCTTGGGCGTTGATCCTGCCCGAGAAAGCCGCGGCAGACCAGGGGTCGGTGGACGCGGCGACAAGTCAGGTCACAACGATGCGGATCCTCGAGCGCGTTCCCGGTCTGGCACCTGCTGCGGTCGGTTTGGACAATCCTGAATATACAATGTCGCTGCAATTCACAAGCGGCGTGGAACGAAATATCGAGATCGGTGTTCTTACCCCCACAGGACGCGGTTATTACGTGCGCAGTGATGATGCCGAGATCGTAATCGTTAACAACAGCGCAGTGGATTCGCTCCTTGGACTCCTGAATAACCCGCCGTATGCACCGACAGAAACCCCGCCTCCTGCCACGCCTTAGGCTGATGTAACAACCAAAGGCTTTGTCTTGCCTTAGCCGTAACATTTTGGAAAACCATGCGTCTATAAAAGAGCAACGAAAAAGTATTGCTTTTCATCTGGAAAAAGAGTATTCTGATTAAAAAGGATAATGCAAATAAATAATGGATGTAGATAAAATTTTGATGGTCGATGAGGAAGAGGAATTTCCCGCGATTGCCCGGCTGGTGGAATTAGGGCGGCAAAAGGGCTATATTACGCTGGATGACATCATCCATTTCTTCCCTGAAGCGGAACAGGATGTCGAGCAGTTGGAAGAGGCTTTCTCCGCGTTGTTGAGCGCCGGCATCCCGTTCGTGGAGGATGCCAACCTTGCCGAACCCAGTGAAGACGAACTGGTGGCGGTGGAGGCAACCGAGGATACCGAACCGGAAGTAGACCCATCGCTCGATGATTACCTCGCAAATATAGACACGGACGATACAATTGGTCTATACCTTAAAGAGGTTAGCCGTGTTCCGCTCCTGACTGCCAATGAGGAAGTTGCGCTTGCCCAGCGCATCGAACGCGGACGCATGGCACGCGAAGAACTGGCGAAGGGCAAAGCCAGCCCGCGCCGCCGTACCGAGTTGCGAAAACTAATCGAAGATGGCTGGTCGGCTCGTGAACATCTCATCACGGCAAACTCCCGTCTGGTTATTTCAGTTGCCAAGAAATATATGGGGCGCGGCGTTCCGTTCCTTGACTTGATCCAGGAAGGGAACATTGGTCTCATCCGCGCGACCAAGAAGTTTGATTACCGCCGCGGCCATAAGTTCTCGACCTATGCCACCTGGTGGATCCGTCAGGCTGTCACCCGCGCCATCGCTGATCAGGGACGTACGATCCGTGTCCCGGTCCACATGGGCGACCAGATCAATAAACTCCTGCGCGTACAACACCAGTTGACTCAACGTCTCGGGCGTGAACCGAGTGTGGAAGAATTGGCAGAAGCCCTGGATGTACCTCCCAAGAAAGTGGAGAACATGATCCAGGTGGCACGCCGTCCCCTTTCGCTGGAAACGCCAACCGATGACGAAGAAGATTCGGTGCTCGGCGACTTCATCGAAGATGATGAGGCTCCCCCACCCGACGACACCGCCACATACAACCTGCTAAAGGAACATCTCGGTGAAGTGCTGAACGGCTTGCCTCCGCGCGAAGTCCGAATTTTACAACTGCGCTACGGCCTACTCGACGGGCAGGCATATACACTAGAAGAAGTAGGACGCAAGATGGGCGTCACGCGTGAACGTGTGCGCCAGATCGAAGCGCAGGCGCTCAGCCGTCTCCGCCATCCCACCATCCGCAGAAAACTGCGGGATTATCTCGGAGAATAAGTTCAGAAGCGACATCGCAAGGTGTCGCTTTTTGATTCAAGATTCAATACATCCGTTTATAATTCGAACATGAGTTTTTCATTCCCAAACATTATTAAGGGAAACAATACGCGGGTCATTCTCATTCTTTTGACAGCCCTGGGGGTACGCTTGCTCGGAATCATCTCCCGGCCCATTTGGTATGACGAGGCATTTGCGATTCTGTTCGCGGAAAAGGGTCTTGGGCAAATGTTATTTGGCACACTTGCCCCTACCGGCGCGGGGAGCGCGGATATCCATCCGCTTGGGTACTATACTCTTCTTTGGGGATGGATGAAACTGTTCGGGGAATCGTTGATCGCAACAAGGCTGCTCTCCATCTTCGCGGGTCTCGCATCGGTTTATCTGATCTATCTGATCTCAAGGGAATTGTTCGACTCGAAAACAGCACAGACCGCCATGCTCATCTCTGTCTTCATGCCTTTTCAAGTCCATTACGCGCAGGAAATCCGCATGTACGCATTCCTTGCGATGTGGCTTTTACTTGCGACATATTCCTATTTGCGCGGCTCCAGCACAAGGAACTGGCGTTGGTGGCTTGCCTTCAGCGTATCAGCAGCACTTGCGCAATATACACACAACCTGACTGCCTTCTTTTTGATTCCGCTTGCTTTCACACCCATATTAAAAAGGGATTGGAAAACTTCCCGGTCGTTATTAATCTCAGGCTTGTTCGCCATCCTTTTATATTTACCGTGGCTACTGCAACTCCCCTCTCAATTTGCAAAAGTGAACCAGGCGTATTGGGTCACAAAGCCGGAAATATCAAGGTTGTTCACGCTGTTGCTGGTTTTCACAACGAACATTCCGCTTCCAAGCCCATGGATTTTGCCCGCGCTCGTAGCCGCCCTGGTTATTCTTGTATTGGCAGTATTGCAGACTGTCCGTACAGCGAACGGCTTGGATAAATCCAAGGGCATCTGGGTGTTGTATCTTACTTTCCTTCCACCTCTTCTGCTGTTTGTGTTCTCTCAATGGATCCCCGTATACATCGAGCGGGCATTACTGCCCTCGGCTGTCTTCTTCTGTATCTGGCTGGCATGGACGATCCATAATACCAACCTTCCTCAAACCGGGCGTGTTCTCATGCTTGCCTTGCTCACTTTGGTGTTTATAGCCGGACTAAATCAGCATGTCACCTTTCGCGGCTTTCCCTATGGACCGTTTGATGGTTTGACCTCCTATCTACGCACGAAAGCACAGCCGGGTGATTTAATCCTGCACTCGAACAAACTGTCCATGCTCCCTGCAATGTACTTCGACCGAACCCTCCCACAAACATATATCGGCGACCCCCCAGGCGGCGCAACAGACACCCTCGCCCCTGCCACGCAGCAGGCACTACAAATCGAAGCAAAGACAGATATCAAGTCCGCGGTGAGCGATGTGAATCGAGTCTGGTACATCATCTACCAGCAATCCATTGACGAGTTCGTTCAGGCAGGGAAATCCACCCATCCGGATATCGAATACTTGAACTCGGAATACAAACTTGTATCACAGGAAACCTGGGACAGTCTCCTGCTCTTCCACTACATAAAAACCCCATGACACAGGAAGATAAGAAAGAGTTCCTTTGGTTCATTCTCGCAGCGACGCTCATCCTTGTTTTAGGAAGCATCCCAACATGGGCTGGGTACTGGGCAGAGACAGAGGATCTTCGGTTTCGCGGTTTGTTTTTTGACACACAGGATTATGCCGTACATATTTCCACGATGGAAGCTGGGGCACATGGTGACATGGCATATCAATTCCGTTTTACAACAGAGCCGCATACATCCGCATATTTAAAACTATTCTACATTACACTTGGACATGCCAGTAGGATATCCCATCTTTCACTTGAAACAACATATGAACTCACCCGCTGGCTATTGGGATATTTCGCCTTGTTTTCATTATATACCTTTATGAAAAGGGCTTTCACCAGTCCATTCTGGGCACGGACAGCGTTTCTACTAGCATCTGTCGGTTCGGGTTTGGGATGGCTTCAGCTTATTTTCAATTGGGTTCCCAGCGCGATTACGCCTATCGATTTTTGGTTGATCGATTGCTATGTTTTTTTTGGTCTCGCGGTCTTTCCACACTTTGCATTTATCACCTTAGGGATGTGTATTACTCTAAACCTGTGGCTCGATTATCTGGATACGCCACGCTGGCAAATCATCGCGATACTCGTTCTCATATCTACGCTTGTTCAGTTCGTCAACCCCATCGGATTAGCCACCGTGGACATGGCGTTGGCAGGTGCAAGTTTTACAGCATGGTGGAATGGCGGAAAAATCAACTGGAGAAGTTTTTCCGCGCTTGCTATTCTTGCAATTGCCCAGATCCCCCTTCTAATCTACAACGGTCTTATCTTGAACACTGACCCTATTTGGAGTCAGTTCACTGCACAGAACAAAACGCTTTCCCCTCCACCGGTCTATTATCTTTGGGGGCTTGCGCCATTCATCCCGCCTGCCATTCTCGGCATCGTAGATTTCTTCCGAAGCAGGTCAAAAATATCGGGCGCTTCGCTACTTTGGATTCTCTCCAGTTTTGTATTAGCATACGCGCCTTTCCTCGTTCAACGGCGTTTTATGCACAACATCACCATTCCACTGGCAATCCTTGCAACCCAGGGACTTATCAGGCTTTTCGAAACAGGACCAACCCAAAGTCCGATGATGAAGCGATGGAAGCCAAGTCTCATTCTTTTATTCGTATCTGTGGCGTCCATTTCATCCATCCAGTTAAGTCTTGGGCGGGTGTTGTATCTGCAAACCCATCCAGAGGATCTGTATTATCCAGCCGCCATCGATGAGGCAGTTTCCTGGTTGAGAACCAATGCAAAATTCAATGACTTTGTTTTGGCGTCAGAGCGGACCTCCCAGGTACTGGCACAGAAAGCAGGAGTGCGCGTTTATCTTGGTCATGAAATGGAAACATTACACTACGAAGACAAAATAAAACTGGTAAAACTTTTTTACGACGGCGTCACCGATGAACCCGCTGCACCGCCGGTCAAGTGGATCATCTATGGACCATATGAGCAGGCAATGAATCCGAATTTCCAACCTGTAGATAATTTTGAACTTGTATACGAATCAGACCAATTGAAAATATTTAAACGCCGATAAATCCAAATGAAAACTCCAAAACTACTCGCAGTAGACCTGTTGCAAAAATATCTGTTCCCAACAATGCAGGACGCCTTTTTCATCGGAGCGCTTCTGGCTGTCTCGATACAGGGACCCATGCTCATTAATTCTGATGGCGATATCGGACGCCATATCACCATTGGCAATTACATCGCTGGAAATTGGAAGATACCAACCACTGACATTTTTTCCCACACAATGTATGGTGAACGTCTCGTCCCGCACGAATGGCTGGCGCAATGGACCTTTAGTCGTTTCCACGCCTGGATGGAATTGGACGGGGTTGTATTGGCGACATCGATCCTAATTGCCGCAGCATTCACCCTCACCTATCGTGAAATCCGAAAAAGGGATGCTCACACGATTGTCACCTTGCTGGTTACATCGCTTTCTGCTTTTGCCTCCAGCCTGCATTGGATCGCGCGTCCACACGTATTTACATTTGTATTCGTTGCCTTATGGACATATTTACTTGCAGATAAAAGAACCAAGGTCTGGTCCTTTCCCATCCTCATGCTGGTTTGGGCAAACACACACGGAGCATTCATCACCGGGTTCGCCATTTGGTTTGCACACATGGCAGGCTGGGTGTGGGACTACATCCACAAACAGGCTGAACGCGGAGATGGTGTCCGGCTCGCATCCATTGGTTTTTCCTCTTTTGCAGTAACCTTCATCAACCCGTCTGGCTGGCATCTTTGGAGCACGAGCACCGGCTACTATGGAAATCAATTCCTTATCAATTCAACCATTGAATATCTTCCCCCCAATTTCCATAACTGGAGCACATGGCCCTTTATGATCCTGCTTGCCCTTTGTCTGTTGGGCACGAGCCTCAACGTTAAACTAAAAACCTACGAATCATTCCTGCTCGTCGGCTGGACAATGCTCAGCCTGTACAGCGCACGCAACATCCCATTATTTGCAATAGTCACTGCGCCATACGCAGCAGCCATCATCCAATCTGTGTTGCCAGCGTTGAACATCTTTCAGAAGATCGAAAACGCCATCAACAGCGTAGAGAGAAATCACAAAGGCGTTATCCTGCCTTTGCTTGCTGTAATCTTCCTGGCTTCAACCACCCTCGCTCAAAAAAGAACGAGCACTGTCAACACCTTTGACCCGAACAAATTCCCTGTCCATGCCGTGGAATGGATGAAAGCAAATCCACAAGAGGGAAGGATGTTCAACAATTTTATCTGGGGAGGGTATCTGCTCTACGCCATGTTCCCCCAGGAGCTGGTCTTCATTGACGGGCAAACAGACTTTTACGGAGAGGCATTTACCCGCGAGTATGCGCAGGTGATGAAACTGGAAGATGGCTGGCAGGATGTGCTTGTCAAATATGATATTTCATGGGCAATTGTCGAATCCACGAGACCCCTCGTCCCTGCCCTGCAAAACGAACTCAACTGGAATATCCTTTATAAGGACAGCACGACGACCATTCTTCATAAGCCGTAATTAACGCGGCTTGTAGACCATTACCTCGTCCGTTTCGTAGACAACTTCATACTGTGCGTCTTCACGCACTTTCTCGGCAAAATACAAATAGGATTGCGTTAAGAGAAGCGGCTCGCAATTCTCTGAGCGTAAATTTTTTGAGAAATATACATAGTCGTAATCGTTGATTGATGTTGCGGAGTTGATACACTCAGGTGTCGCGCGGCTGCATATCTGTAAATTTGCCGCCTCGCGAATAAAAGGCTTGAAGCCGTCACCCAATGTCCACTCGTTACCTTGAACAGTAAACAGACTTTGCCTGTTCGCCAGCATGGGGAACCACTCCGCCACTGCATCACAAGCAACAGATGCCTCACCGGACAATACCAAAAAACGCGTACCGTTTGGTGTGTTTTGTCTCACCCATGCCATTGCTTCACGTTCGGATGTTGGAAGCGCCGCACCTGACAATTGGAACCCGAATTGATACGCAGAGAAGACCATAAAAAGCATCAAGTAAAGGATGACATTTCTCTCAACAGCTGTGACTTTCGCTGACTGCTCCGCCTCCCCCCTAACTGACGCCCGCAGTGCCGGCAAAAGAACTTCCGCCAACCCGATAGCGGCGAGCATCGCCAATGGGATAATGACCAGATTTGTCGCGCTTCGCCCGGCAATCAGAAATGGGACTATCACCCACAACGGCAGCAAAGAATCCCTGCAAATGACTTTCTGAATGATCCCAATCACTCCCAACACCGCAACTACCGTCATGTAAGGTTCCTGGGTGAAGGTAAAGAAGATGAGGTGAAAAACAGCCAGGGAATTTTCACCGGTCTGCAACGCGCTCAGGAGCGGCGCAACGCCGTGATAACGGATGACAGTTATCCACCACGGGGCAGAGACTAGTAGCACAATGACTCCAACCAGGATGGATCGGACGAATGATCCTCGCTTTCGTGAAATCACCAACCAAAGCAGCACTGCAGACACTGCCGTATGTACTGCCGCTTCAGGGTGACTCAACACTGCCAAACCAGCAAATAAACCCGCAAGGAAAACATCTTTTCGTTGGTTTTGATCGTAGAGGCGGACAACAAATCCCAAGGCCAACAACATGAAAAACTGCCCCGGAGCCCGTGTCAGTCCGCCGCCCATGACCATCCAGAAAAAGGCGCGAGGGACAAGGGCAAAGAAAAGGGTCGCGAGGGAAGCGTGGTATTTATTCTTGAATAGGCGCAGGGACAGGAAATAAAAGGCAGGAATGGAAAGAGATGCAAATAAGGCGGGAATCCATCGTGCAACAGCCAGCGAATTCATACCAAAGATATCCGCCGCCAGCGCGCCGAAATAAAATCCAAGTGGTGGGTATGCAAATGGAATATTCGAGAAGTTGTAAGTGGTGAATGCGGGGATGAGATAATGACTGGCTCGCAGATTATCCACCATCACTGCAAACATGCCGCCATCATTGACCGCGAATCCCGCCAGCATGGTCGGATTAAACCGTAGATATGTGCCAAGCAGGATGGCAAGAAAAAGTATCAGCATTGACAATTCATCGCGCGTGATGGTTTTTTTCATGAGACATCTCCGGTCATGTGGTTGCCTTGATTCTAACAGCATATAAAAACAAAACCCCAAGCAGATCGCTTGAGGTTTACAGGAAAGATCAAGTGTATTATTCAAAGCACCGCATCGATCATGATCGCCACAAAAATGAACACCAGATACGAACTCGACCATTTGTACATGCGCCAGGCAACCTTGTTGCCGCCCTGTTTCCAGACTGCCCAGGCGGCATAGATCAAAGCCCCCCCCAGCACCAGCGAAGAGACGAGATAGACCATTCCCGCCAGATTAAGAATGGGAAGCAACAAAGTCACAACAACCAGTTCAACCGTATAAATGAGGATCTGTCTGCGCGTCTCCATTTCGCCGCGCACGACAGGCATCATGGGAACGCCTGCCCGCTCATAATCCTTCATGCGGACAATCGCCAGCGCCCAGAAATGCGGAGGTGTCCACATGAAGATGATCAGGAAAAGGATCCATGCCGTCCAATCAAGCGTTCCCGTCGCCGCGGCATATCCGACCAGCGGAGGGATCGCCCCCGCCCCGCCGCCAATGACAATATTCTGCACGGTCGCTTTCTTCAGCCAGACACTGTATAAAATTACGTAATAGATAATCCCTGCCAGCGAAAGCAACGCCGTTAATGCATTCACAAAACTCGCAAGAATATAATAACTTACAAGCGACAACCCCAAACCAAACGCCAAGCCCTCGGCATCCGTTAGCCGCCCGTCTGCCAGCGGACGCTTCGCTGTACGCTGCATGTTTTTATCGAGTTCACGGTCAATGTATTGGTTAAGCGCACTCGAACCGCCAGCCGCCAATGCACCACCAAGCAACGTCCATATCGTCAGCGAGAAGGATGGCCATGCTTTCGCACCGATCACAAGTCCTCCATAAGTAGTGATCAGTAACAACCCCACGATCAATGGCTTCGATAAGGCAAAGAAATCCTTTACCCGTTGATTTCGGTCTAGCACACCGGGCGTAGTATCTTTCGCAAGCACACCCGAAGCATATACAAGCAATAGAAGCGAGATCCATAAAGCCCAGATTGTGAGTCGGTGCAGGAATATCAAATGTCCCGGGTTGGGCTGTGTCACCTGCATGGCACCGACTAATGCCTGTCCAAAGAACATGACTGCCAAAATGGTCGTGAGGGGCAGGAGCACTCGCTGATCACGCTGTTCCCTCCAAGCCTTGCGAAAGACAATCAGCATCAACAACGAAGCCATCCCTACCAGCGACATGTGAACATTCGTCATCCATCCGATGGGCGCAGTTGGTATGCACACAAGCCAGCCCTGGCAAAACGCCTCAGCAGTGTTCAATGTGACGATGCGACCAGCAATCGTCAGAGCGATGAACGCCAAAAATAACGCCAGCACATATTTTGAAAAGGATGATCTCAACGAATACTTCATGCTTCCTGTTTCCTCAAAAAGAACGGATATCCCACGAACAAGATCGTCGCAAATGTGAACCACTGCAACGCATACCCAAAATGCGTACCCTCCGTCAATTCAATGTCCGGCTGATATGGGATCGGCGGCACATTATCCTCATAATCCACATTCGGTTGAATGTAAACCTTCAAAATGGGATACGGCATCTGGAGCGCGATCTTCTCGATGTCGCCGTTATTCCACACCCAAAGCGGACTCCCGTCCGCAGGCAGCGCGTCCGCCACCCCGCCGAAAGCTGGTTTACTCTGCCCAAGCCTTATCTGCCCTGTGACTGTCACCACGCCAGGCTCGTCGTATTTGCGCCAATCCTCCGGCACGGCATTGCCGTCAGCGGGGATCCAGCCCCGGTCGACAAGAACAGCTGTCCCGTTGGAATGGAGCGGAGTTAATAGATGATATCCATATTGATCACGATAGTATTGATTCCGAATCGCGATCTGATCCTCGAAGTCATATTCCCCGGTGAACGTCACGGCACGCCACTCCATTGATTCGATATCGTCAAAAGCCTCGGTGTTCAAATCCAATGGGGGCATGGCGCGCATGGAGGTGACTTGATTGTTGAAGGCACGCCGCTGTTCGAGCCTATCCAACTGCCAGATACCAAGGCGGATGCATAAAGCCGTGCCGAGAAAAACAAGCAGGGTTGGGAACAGCCATTTGCGGCTGAACATTTTACGAAGGATCATTTTTGTTTTTCTTCACAGGCATGATGATACTGTACAACGCGATCAGAATTCCCATTGGAATCCCTGCAAAGAGAATACCGGATATGCGCGTACCGATCGTAAGCGGTTCACGCACATCCAGACCGAAATACTTGCCGGGTTGGAATGAACATTCAAAGGCAAGGTTCTCCACCTGCCCAAGCGGTAATTGCGCTGATGAATTCGCCGGAATCCATAACGGACCCAGTTTATGATCGATCACATCGTTGTTCTTCACCACGAGAATATCGCCAACCACAAAAATCATATCCTCAGGGATGGATGGCGGCTGCTCGCCTCTTGCCACCTGTTCGGCAGTTCCAACAGGAATGGTTAATACAATCTCTTGCGGTGGACGTGCGGTTTCCTGTAAAAACAGAAACGGCACTTCGCTGATCGCCGCGCCCAGCACAAGACCGATGAGCAGAGAAATCAATAATCTTTTGATCAGAATATTTTTTGGCGGCATTACTTGCCCTCTTTGAGTATTAATTTTATATCGTGGACAATATCATCCACGGGCATTTCGAAACTGAATGAGATGCGCAGGTTGCCTTCCGAATCAATCAGCGTGACGCGCGCCGTGTGGTTCACAAGGTAACCAAGAGCCGATGTGCCTTCGACGATCTCGCGGTACACACCGTAGTTACTCCAGATCGGTGTCAACTCTTCCTCTGTCCCGCTTAAGCCAATGAAGCCGGGGTTGAAATGATTGACGTACTCCTGAATGCGTTCCGGCGTATCGCGTTCAGGATCAACTGTGATGAATACAACCTGAATCCTGTCTGCATCATCGCCCAACTGTTTCATCGCCTGATTGAGTTCCCCAAGTGTTGTTGGACACACATCCGGACAGGAGGTGTACCCAAAAAAGAGCAGGACAATCCTGCCCCGCACCTCACTTAACTGAAAACTGCTGCCATCCATCTGAGCCAATTCAAATGCGGGAGCAGGTGGATACGGTTCCCCATACGTTGTGCCCAGAAAACTGGCGGGCTTCCCAAAAAAGATCGCCCACACGGCAATGAGGCCGATCAAGAGGAACGATCCAAGTCCAACCAAGAATGTTTTTCGATCCATTATTCTTCCTGAAATTGTGGTGTTTGTGATTTCAAGAATTAATCATACACCCAAAAATCGGGGCGACCCGTTCGGATCGCCCCGATTTTTTATAACTCTAATCGAGTTCTCATTCGCTTCGGAACTATACGATGGCAGTCCCGATCAGATACAACGCAGGGTAGAAGATGATCCACACCACATCCACGAAATGCCAGTAGACCGCTGCCGCTTCAACCGGGTAATGCTTCTCATCATACAAGCCTTTGCGCCCGTTGATCCATACGATGGCAAGGAAGATCAAGCCGGTCAACACGTGGAAGGCGTGCATGCCTGTCATCATGTAGAACGCCGCGCCCGCCGCGCCGGAGGAGGGAGTGAGTCCCTCATGTGCTGCGATACGCCATTCCACGAAAACAACACCGATCAAGAAGCCCAGTCCCAGCAGGAAGGTGATCAGGGTGTTGTTCAGGAAACCCTTGCGGTCGCCATTTGCCATCATGGTCTCGCCGCGGTTCATGAAAAAGGACGAGATCAGCAGGACAGCAGTCACAACCAGACCGAGGGTTTGGTTCAAATGCGGGCGGGTCAGTCCGAGTAGGTTCATGCGCATGACCAGCAAGCCGCCAAAGACAAACGCGTCTGAGATCAGGAACAACCACAGTCCAAGGCGGTTTGTGCCAGACTTGTATTCATACGAGTCGTGGCCACCTTCATGCTCGGCGTTCAGCTTATAGATATGCATGTAGTAGTAAACGACCAACACAGCCTTGACAAGAGCAATTGCGACCAAAACCGCAACGGAACCAAAGAAAATCGCCACGAGAAATTCCAGAACGGTCAATGCAGCCAAATAGACGAAAATGAACACGCCCTGGCTCAACATGGATTTTTTATCTTGAATATGTGCCATTGTTATTATCTTCCTCCCCTTTTAGTGCTTGCCGCCCTTGGCGGGAGCAAATTCAATGTATTTCGAGCCGGGCAGACCATAGTCATACGGTTCGCCGACAACTTCAAAGGGTTGTTCGTAATTATGTGCAGGCATCGGCGATGGAACCTGCCATTCCGGTGAGCGTGAATTCCAAACGTTGCCTTCGGCTTTCTCTCCATGCTTGATGCTGTGGAAGAAGTTGATGATGAAGATCAAGACCGAGAGCGCAATGCCAAATGCGAAAATGGTCAGGAGCAAATGCGTGAAATCGAAACCGAGTGCAGGGTCATAGTCCGCGATGCGGCGGCGCATGCCCAACAGACCAATGCGCATCATGCCAAAGGTCAGGAAAAGGAACGAGGGGGTCATCAGCCAGAAATGCATCTTGCCCCAAAACTCATTCATACGGCGACCGGTCGCCTTGGGGAACCAATAATAGACCGCCGCAAAGAATGGGAAGACGAAACCGCCAAAGATCGTATCGTGGAAGTGACCAACGATGAAATAGGTATCGTGCAGGTGAAGGTCCACGGAGACTGTGGCATTTGGAGGTCCAGTAAGACCGCCAAAAAGGAAGACGATGATTCCTCCGAGCACGAACAACATCGGGGTGGGCGTCGATATCTTGCCGCCCCAGATTGTCGCCACCCACGAGAAGAACTTCACACCGGTGGGAACCGCCACAAGCAGGGTGCTGTACATGAATGGGACACGCAGGTATTCGTTCATGCCAGAGGTGAACATGTGATGCGCCCAGACCACGAAACCAACCAGTGCAATGCCCAGGGACGACATGGCGATCCAGCGATAACCGAACAGCGGCTTGCGGACAAAGACCGGCAAAAGCTCAGAGATCACACCCAAGCCGGGGAGTACGAACACATACACAGCCGGATGTGAGTAGAACCAGAAAAGATGCTGGAAGAGGACAGGGTTGCCGCCCTTGCCCGGGTCAAAGAAGCCCATGCCGAACAGGCGCTGGAACATCACCAACTGGAACGAAAGACCAATCAACTGGGTGGCTGTCAGTGAAATGATGGATGTGGCAATGGACGCCCACACAATGATCGGCATCCGCATGGCGGTCATCCCTTTTGCACGCATGCGGATCACTGTGGCTATCACGTTCATAGCACCCAGGATGGATGACCAACCGGCAACAAACACACCCAGGAAGAACATCTGCTGACCAACGGGCGCTTTCACAGAGAGCGGAGGATAGCCCGTCCAACCAGTATCGAAGCCGCCAAGCACAAGGCTCATGAGCAGGAGCACTGCAGCAGGGACGGCAATCCAGAAGGCGAAGGCGTTCATGCGTGGGAAAGCCATATCATGCGCGCCAATCACCATCGGAACGACATAGTTCATAATACCGGCGATGCCCAGCAGGATTGAAACGATCATGATCATGCCGTGCAGGGACATCAGTGTGTTATACAACTGCGGTCCGTTCTGACCGAAGAGGCTCATGCCCACGTTCAGGAACTGCAAGCCGGAAGCCGCCAATTCCATGCGGAAGACCAGAGCCATCAAGCCACCCACCGAGATCAGGAACAAAGCTGTTACCGTGTACTGGATACCAATCACCTTATGATCGAGTGAAACGCCGAGATATTTTTCCCAGCCTGGAACATCCTCGTGAAATTCGGGCGTATCCATACCGCGCGCCCATTTGACCCAGTCATCCATCACACCTACGCCGAAAAGGAAGGAGACCGCGCCCACAAGCGCACCGAACACCCAGGCAGGCTCCGTAAAGAAGAAGCCGCCGAACAGGTTCAACCCCATCAAGGCACGGATGCCAGTCACAATGAAGCCACCGATCAACGTGCCCAGGATCTGAAACACAAGTCCCCGCGTGATGCCACGGTAACCGTATACGCCAAAGAAGAAAGCCGTGAAGGCAAAAAGAAGCGAGAATGCTGATGGCACCGGCGCAGTGGGGCGCACATTCTTCATGATCAGCAGATCAAGCCCAAGCCCAACACCCCATCCAACCACCCCGGCGATCAGCAGGAACAACAAGCCGCTTCCTACAGTGTATTTCCTTTTCATAATCTTATTTTCCTCCGCCAATTATCTGAGCGTCTTGATATACGCAATGATGTCAGCAACCTGTTCCTCTGTGAAGGTATAAGCAGGCATTTGCTGTGCTTCAAAACCAGCCACGATCTTCGCTTGGGGCTGCAAGATCGATTCAGCCAGGAATGCATCATCAGCAGTGACTGTTCCGCCACCGCTCAACTGCACTTCGGAACCAGCCAACTGGAACCAGGTGGGACCCACCCCTGCCGCCCCGTCAATCGAGTGGCAGGCTACACATCCATTTGCCATGACCAGTGCCTTGCCGCGTCCCTCGGGGGTTTGTCCGGCTTCCGCAGCAAGCACCTGCTGTTCACCAACCCACGCCGTAAAACCTGCATCGTCTACAACGATCACGGGATTCTCCATATACGCGTGGGATGTACCGCAGATCTCCGCGCATCGGACTTTGTACGCATCACCAATGACCGTCGGGGTGATGCGCAGTTCGGTCGTGCGACCAGGCACTAGGTCCTGTTTGACGCGGAATTCGGGTACCCAGAACGAATGGATAACATCCGTTGATGTCATCTTTAAAAGCACCTGCTTGTTCACAGGCAGATAAAGCTCATTCGAGGAAATCCCATAATCGGGATAATCAAAACGCCAGCCCCACTGAAAACCCGTCACCTGGACAACCATCGCATCGGGATCCACGCGGCGGGTTTCCCCAAGGTTTTGAGCGCCAATGAATGCCATGATCAAAACCACGATCAGAGGAATGACCGTCCATGCGATCTCCAGATTGGTATTTCCTTCCACGTGTTTCGCGTCTGTCGTATCCCCCTTGCGCCTACGGAAAACGATCAGGCTATAGACCATGGGAACAACAATGAGCGCAAAAAGGAATGCCATGGCTCTGACCTGCAAATCCCACAGCCAGTCAATCGGACCTGCCTGGGCGCTTGCAGGTACAGGCATCAACCCCACCGAGTCGAGCCCCATATACGTGAGAACCGCCAACACAATGACCAATATTCCCACAATTACAAAATGTCTCATATGTACTCTCTCCTGTACAAAGTCGAACGTGGACCTCCCCAGCCCACAACCGCTCTAATTTACCAAATTTTCCTATATTTGTCACTAATTAAAGTGGACAAAAAACCGATTGGCGCCAAACCGATAATTGCTTCCTGCCTAAGAAGTCGTTCCCAACGCTGACAACACTTCCGTACTATGCTGTGCAGGTCGCACGTTCTCAAACACCTTCACTATGTTTCCGTTGCCATCGATCAGGAAAGTCGTCCGTAGAACGCCCTCATATTCCTTGCCCATGAACTTCTTTGGTCCCCAAACTTGATATTGGTCACAAACCTTATGCCCATCATCTGCAAGCAATGGGAAAGGCAGATCAAATTTCTTCTTGAATTTCACATGCGATTTAACATTATCCGGGCTGACGCCCAAAACCACGATGTTCGCTTTTTCATAGGCAGAATAATCATCGCGAAAATTACAGGCTTCCGTGGTACAGCCGGGTGTATCGTCCTTTGGATAAAAATACAGGACAACATTCTTCCCGCGATAATCGGAAAGTTTACGAAGTGTATTTGTGTCGTCAAGCAGTTCAAAGTCGGGTGCAGGGATACCGGCAGAAATCGGCATGGGTTCTCTCCTTCCGGCGGCAATTATACTCTCATCAAAACGAAAAAATAGACATCTTGCATAAGTATAGAGCTAGTTTGCATCAAGATCCATTGAACCACGGAGCCACAGAAGCATTGGAAAAAACTTAAATAAAACCTGTGGCTTCGGGATTAGGATTCGACCTTTGCGGGATGTCTAATAAAAAAACCGCCACACTTTCAGTGGCGGTTCTATTCTCATGAGCGCTGTATCACACGAGCATCTTTGCCTGTTTCAACGCCTCTTCCAGCGAGTCGATCGTGGCAGGCTTGATGATCATGGATGTCGCGCCAAGTTCCATGACCTTCTCGCGCGTCTCCGGCTGGTCGTCTGATGTGATCACGAACACAGGCACCTTCGCCAGTTGCGGTTCCCGTTTGAGGAAGGCAAGCACTTCTGTTCCATCCACGCCGGGCATGTTGATATCCAAACAAATGAAGTTGGGTGTGAAACCGGTCCCCAGCAAAGCCATCGCCTGACTGGAACCATACGCCACCCGTGCCTTTAACCCCAAAACCCCGAGCATTTGATTCAGCGCATCCGCTGTTTGACGGTTGTCGTCAATGATCAATCCTTCAGTCATCTAATCCTCCAGAATTATCGTGCCCATCACAGACATGTCATATCCTATCAGTTGAGAAACGGATTTTCGGAATGCTGAATCAGC
Source organism: uncultured Anaerolinea sp. (assembly GCA_964436455.1). Taxonomy (GTDB): domain Bacteria; phylum Chloroflexota; class Anaerolineae; order Anaerolineales; family Villigracilaceae; genus Defluviilinea. The sequence continues at coordinate 27,550 of CAYTDB010000004.1, forward strand.
CAAAAGTCCAAAAAGAGGCGCAAGCAGTTCGCTTTCCGCAAACTCTTTTGGAATCACCAAGTCGTAACGTTCCTGAAACAGCGGGACAAAATCCAGATCCAACGCCTGTGCGGCGGCGGCAATTCCCAGTCCACAATCTGCACGACCCGATGCAACGGATGCCGCAACGCCGAGATGAGTATACTCTTCCTGTTGGTAGCCTTCAATGGAACTTTGGGGTACTGTCATCAAATTCAAATGATAGTCGAGCAGGACGCGCGTGCCGGCACCGCGCTGCCGGTTCACAAACTGGACATCGTGCCTGCTGAGATCCCTCAAGCCTTTGATTCCCTTCGGGTTTCCCTTCTTAACAAGCAACCCCTGTTCACGCCCCACCAACGCCACCACCTTGACCGGTATATTCGGCATGTACTGACGAATGGCTGAAATATTGTATTCGCCTGTTTTGGGATCGAGCAAATGCGACCCAGCGAAATGCGCCTCCCCGCGGCGAAGTGCAACAAGACCACCCTGCGAGCCGACATTAGCAGAAACAAGTCGCCGATCATGCGCAGATAAAAATTGCGCCATCAAATCGAGAGTGAGATCATGTGAACCGATGGATAATATCGTTCTTTCGATCTCAGCCTCGCTCCGATACAAATGGACTTGCACCTTTTCCCCCGCTTCCATGCCTTGTGTGCCGCTGGGAATGAGGGCAAGCCCATCCGCCTGCACAAGGGATGTAATGACACCTGCACCACGCGACAGAGGCGCGGCAAGAAGTTTTTCTCCCACTTTGCCAACTGCCACACGGATAAAATCATCATCGCCTGCGGGTGAAACGATCTTGCGCGTGAGTGTTGCAGTTGCGGTTGGGAGTTCGTTCGGTCTGCGCCCAAGCCATGTTGCGATGACCGGTTCAACAAAGATGTCAATCGTCAGCGCGGCTGAGACAGGGTAGCCGGGGACACCAATAATTGGAACGATGGAAGACGGACCATTGACCATGGTCGGTTGTCTATGGTTTATGGTCCCCAAGATTACCGGGTGACCGGGGCGGACAGCAACGCCATGAACAAGTAGTGTTCCAAGTTTTTCAACAACTTTGGCAGAGAAATCTTCCGCGCCAGCTGACGAACCTGCATTGAGCAAGACCAAATCATGCGTTTGCGCGGCTTCTTCCACGCGCTGACAGATCAAATCGAAATCGTCTTTGGTGATGGGATAGCGCGTCGGCTCACCGCCCATTGACTTAATTTGCGCAGCGATGACAAGTGAGTTGTATTCGAGAATATCGCCTGCTTTGAGTTTACTACCGATGGGAACGAGTTCTGTTCCTGTGGGCAGGATTGCAACTTTCGGTTTTCGCGCAACGATGATCTCTTGATGTCCCGCCGCTGCGATGGCGCCCAAATCCGCGGGTTTGAGCACATGTCCCGCGGGTAGAACCAACTGCGTCGCGACAATATCCTCCCCCAACGGGCGAACATGGCTCCACGGCGCGACAGATGCACGGATACGAATTGAGTCAGGGTCACGAATGTCTTTGGTTATATTTCCATGCGTATCGAGTGATTCAACATTCTCAATGGGAATGACCGCGTTCGCCCAACCAGGCAAGGGATCGCCCGTATCAACGTACTCAGCGGCAGGTCCCATTTGAAGCGTGACGGGGCTGGAGGGCATCGCGCCATTCGTCATGATCGCGCGGACAGCGAACCCGTCCATTGCGGAGGCGTGATAATGCGGTGACGAAGTCTTCGCCCAAACCGGTTCGGACGTGACGTGTCCTAGGACGTTTTCATCGAGCGGGATGGTTTCAGAACCAAGCACGCGCCATAAGTCCGCCTCTTGAAGAGCTTGTTTCAGCCGCGCCTGGGCTTGGGAGAGAGGAATATCGTGAAGATAAACAGACATAAACTTTTCACCACGGAGACGCTGAGACACGGAGTTTAATTATTTCTCTGCGTCTCCGTATCTCAGTGGTTAGAAATATTAAATTACGCCACCCCATCCATCGCGGCGCCAAGGCGTCTCACGATCTCGTCCACTTCTTCCTTATTAATCATCAATGGAGGTGAGAATGCCAGCGTGCTTCCAAGCGGACGTGAGCGCAATCCACGTTCCTGGGCGGCTTTGAAAATTTTTCCCGCCATTGCAGGGTCAGCAGTTTTCGCTTTTTTATCCGAGACTATCTCCACGCCACAAACCAAGCCAAGTCCACGCACATTGCCAACAAACGGAAATTCTTCCAGCGTTTTCAACCCATCGAGAAGGCGTTTGCCAAGTTCCTTTGCGCGTACGGGATAGTTTTCCTTTTCCATGATCTCAAGGTTTTTTAGACCGACCGCGCACGCCATCGCATGACCTGAATATGTAAAGCCATGCATGTATGCTTCAGCATCAGAAGCTGATTCCATCGTCTCACGAATCTCGTCTGAGATCTGGATTCCGCCAAGTTGGGCATATCCGCTTGTGATGGCTTTTGCAAACGAAAGGATATCGGGCTTGACATTCCAATGCTTGAGCGCAAACCACTCACCCGTACGACCAAAGCCTGTGATGACTTCATCCGCGATGAACAGGACATCATGCTTCGTGCAGATCTCGCGTACCAACGGGAAGTAATCGTCAGGCGGGACGATCACACCACCGACGCCCATCACAGGTTCAGCGATGAACGCGGCAACCGTATCCGCACCTTCACGCAGGATGGCTTCCTCCAATTCACGCGCTGCGGCTTGACCGACTGTTTCGCCATCCTTCAATTGACCTTCATAACGATACGGGTTCGGCGCAGGGATGTGAACAAATCCCTCAGGTGCGGGACCGAACATGGTGTGATACTTTTCAAGTCCCGTTGCAAAGGTGGTGGTCAAGGTTACGCCGTGATATGCGCCTTTACGTGCTATGACTTTATACTTACCCGGTTTGCCTCTGCGCTTCCAATAATAGCGTGCGGTCTTGAATGCCGAGTCGTTCGACTCGGAGCCACCGGATGTGAAGAAGGTGGTGTTCAATCCAGCGTAGGCAAAGCCCGCGAGTTTATCCGCAAGTTGAACAGACGGAAGGTTCGTCATTCCAGAAAAGTTGGACGTGAATGCCAAGTCCTTCATCTGGTCATAGGCGGCTTTGGCAAGTTCTTCCCGTCCATACCCCGCGTTGACGTTCCAAAGTCCCGCCATGCCATCCAGAATTTTTTGTCCATCTGTTGTGTAGAGCCATACACCTTCCCCGCGTTCCACCACCAGCGGATTGGCATGTGATTTTGGGTGATATGTAGGGTGTAATTGCTTTTTGTCTTTTTCGATCCAGAGTTTAGTTTCGTCAGCCATTATTTTCTCCTCATCACAAAAATGTCCGGTGGTTGAGTAGTTCCGAGCAAAAGCGAGGAACATATCAAAACCACCATATTACAAAAATTCTTTCGCTTATTGGTGGTTTCGATATGGGCTTCGCCCTACTCAACCACCGCACACTCTCATCCCAACACATCCACATCATGCGGACCCGACTCTCTCAAGCCCGAGCCTGTCATCCGCACGAAGATGGCTTTTTGCTGGAACTCCTCAATTGTCTGTGCACCGCTGTAACTCATCCCTGATTGTAAACCACCAATCAATTGTGTGAGCACTTCGCGTGCCCGTCCGCGATATGGCACAGCCGCCTCTACGCCTTCTGCCACATAATCTTCGATCTCTTCACGGGTCAGGTCGTTGCCTTCACGCTTGTTGCGTTCGATGTTCGCCGCCAGCGAAGCCATGCCGCGTGACGCCTTATATTTGTGACCACGGCGCGTCATGACAATACCTGGGCTTTCATCTGTGCCAGCCAGCAGCGAGCCGATCATTACTGTCTGCGCCCCTGCCGCGATCGCTTTTGCTACATCACCTGGATGACGGATTCCACCATCCGCAATGATCGGAATGCCTGATGGACGCGCCGCTTCTGAACATTCAATGACCGCCGTCAGTTGCGGCACGCCTGAGCCTGCCACCTGCCGCGTCACACAAATCGAGCCGGGACCCACACCCACCTTCACGCAATCCACGCCAGCCTCGATCAAACGTTTCGTCCCATCGGCAGAGGCGACATTCCCGCCAATGATCTGCGCCTCAGGAAAATGCTTGCGGATATTTTCGATCATTTCGATTTCGAGATGCGAGTCGCCATGAGCGATGTCCACCACGATGCAATCTGCACCTGCCTGCAACGCCGCTTCCACACGGCGCACCTCCTTATCCCGCACACCCACTGCCGCGCCAACCGCCAAGCGTCCCTTGGCATCTTTGGTCGCTTTGGGATATTGCGTGATCTTCATGATGTCTTTCAACGTGATCAGCCCAACTACTTTGCCATCGCCGTTCACCAATGGAAGTTTTTCAACACGATATTCATGCAACAATCGCTCAGCATCTTTCAATGAAGTATTCGGCGCTGCGCTGTGCACATCCCGAGTCATGATTTCGGTGACAGGTTTGTCATTGTTGTCTTCAAACAGCAAGTCGCGCGTGGAAATAATACCAATCAACTTCTGACTTTTGTCCACAATCAAGATTCCGCCTGTGCCTGTTTCATCCACAATACGCTTTACATCACCGATCGTATGCGCCTCCGTCATTGTGATGGGATTGTCCACAACAAAGGACTCGGCTTTCTTCACACGCTCGATCTGACGCGCCTGCTCGGCAATTGTCATGAAGCGGTGGATGATCCCGATCCCGCCCTCGCGCGCCATCGTGATCGCCATCTCGCTCTCGGTCACAACATCCATGTTCGCGGAAACAATCGGGGATTGCAACGAAATCTTCTTTGTCAGCCAACTCTTCGTGGAAAGCATGCGCCGCGAATCCACTTTGGAATATTGCGGAACCAGCAAAACATCATCATAGGTCAAAGCCACATCTGGCAGGATTTTCATGTCATCGCCTCCAGACTTCCGAAATCTGTGAGACTTCGGAAGTCTTATTAGAATAAGCCGCTCGAATTATAATGCTTGATGTAAAGTCGGATGGACAACACGTTTCAGTCTTAATCTCAAACCTGTTTCTCCCAAATGGACATCGTTCTCGCTGGGAACGGTCACAGCGGAGGAGACGTTTCCGAAACAAAATCAGGTGTCGGGGCAGAATGAAGCGATGCAGCAGCGTGGAAATATTTTCAGAGTTGGAATTCACAAGGAGTCGAGATGACAGTCACAGCGGTAGTCGGGTCACAGTGGGGCGATGAAGGCAAAGGCAAGGCAGTGGATTTTTTGTCAGAGCAGGCGGATTATGTAGCACGTTTCAATGGTGGGAACAACGCAGGGCATACAGTTATCAATGAGTTTGGTACATTCAAAATTCACCTAGTTCCTTCAGGAATTTTCGCTAGGAACACGGTGGGTCTGATCGGCGGCGGCGTGGTGGTTGACCCCGCAGTGCTGATCGAAGAGATCGAGATGTTGAACAAGGCAGGTGTGGATGTGGACGGTCGTTTATGGGTGTCGCCGCGTTCACATTTGATCATGCCGTATCATAAAATTTTGGATGAGCTTTATGAAGAGGCAAAAGGCACAGGCGCCACAGGCACAACGCGCAGAGGCATTGGCCCTGTGTTCGCGGATAAGGTCAGTTACAACGGCATCCGCTGGACGGACTTTACAAGTGATACATTTGAGTCGCGATTGAAAGTGCAATTGGAATTAAAGAACAAGATCATCATGGCACTGGGCGGAGAGGCTTTGAATTTCGATGAAGTGCGCGATACCTATCGCGGTTATTATGAAAAAGTAAAACCGTACATCAAGGAATTATTTTCAATTGTGCAGGATGGCTTGAAAGAAAATAAAAACTTTTTGCTTGAACAGGCTATGGGAACATTTCTCGATACCGATTGGGGCACATACCCGTTCGTGACCGCTTCCACGACAATCCCCTCTGCCGCGTCGGCTGGACTTGGCATTCCGCCAAAATATATTACACGAGTTGTCGGCGTGACGAAGGCTTACACCACGCGCGTTGGTGCAGGTCCTTTGCCAACAGAAATCCTTGATACAAAAAGCGCTGAATATGAAGCGTTCGGTGAAGTCGCCGCCACAACAGGGCGCATCCGCCGCGTGGGCTGGCTGGATCTGGAGATCGTCAAGACCGCCGCGCAGTTAAGCGGAACGACAGAGTTATGCTTGACCAAATTGGACGTGCTGAGCGGTTTGGAAAGCCTGCAAGTTTGCACTGGCTACAAACTGAACGGCGAGACTGTCCGTTATGCAGATGTGGATGCGTATGGTTTGGATAAAGTGGTATGTGTGTATCAAACCGTCCCCGGCTGGAAGGAAGATATCAGCAAGGTGCGGACTTTTGATGAGTTGCCCGTCAACGCGCAGAGCTACGTGAAAATGATCGAAGACGCGGCAAGTATCCCTGTCAAGTGGATCGGAGTGGGTCCTGAGCGGAATGCAACGATCAGAAGATAAATTCCAAAGGAGGAGTCGGTGAACGAGAAATTAAATAGGGAATTGGAAGTTCAATCAAAAGAGTTTAAGGGGCTTATCACAGAGTATTGCCGCTTCGAAAGTGTCGCTGCCCAAAACCGTATGATGAAAGAAACCGCAGATTGGGTGGAAGGGCTTCTCAAAGAGACTGGATTCGAAACCCGTCAACTCGAAGTGGAAGGTTCGCCAAATTATGTGTACGGGACGATGAAAGGCAAAAGCGATTTCACGTTGCTGCTTTATAACCATTATGACGTTCAGCCTGAAACGCCGATCGAGCTATGGAACAGTCCGCCGTTCGAGGCGACTGAAGTGGACGGCAAGCTGGTCGCACGCGGCATCTGCGACAACAAAGCAGAATTGATTGCGCGCATCTGTGCCATCCATGCGATTCTTGCTGCCAATGGCGAACTTCCCATCAACATCAAATGGATCATCGAAGGCGAGGAGGAGATTGGTAGTCCGCATTTTGAAGCGCTCACAAAGCAATATGGTGACCTGCTTAAAGCTGATGGAACCTTGTGGGAAGGCGGCGGATTCAACGAGAAAGGTCAGGCTGGGATCAGTTTGGGGTTCAGAGGAATGTTGTATGTGGAATACAGTGTAGAGGTCATGAATAGAGACGCGCATTCTGGCTTTGCACATGCGCTTCCCAGTGGAGCATGGCGGTTGCTCAGAGCTTTGGCAAGTCTCAAGGATGAAAATGGACGTGTCCTCATCCCAGGCTTTTATGATGATGTCCGCGAACCGACCGAGTCCGAAAAACAAACCATGAGAGATAGCGCCGACCCTGAAATGGAGATAAGACTCAAGGTGATGTATGGCATCAATTCATTTCTTAACAACAAATCTGGTTATGAACTCGAAGCATCTGTCTTTGAGCCCACAGCCAACATCGCAGGCTTTTTATCAGGATATACGGAAGCAGGCGTCAAGACCGTCCTGCCTGCCAAAGCCATGGCAAAGATGGATTTCCGTCTCGTGCCGAATCAAGACCCGAACGATATTTTGGAAAAACTCAAGAAACATCTCAAAGAACAGGGATTTGAAGATGTACAAGTCAAGAAGTTGGGTGAGGCGCAGCCAGTTGTCACACCGATCGAAGACGACTTTGTGCAAAGTATGATAAATATCTGTAAAGATTTCACAGACCAAAATCCTGAAATCACCGCACTCGTCGGCGGGACACTTCCGCTGTTGGGTTCGATGAAAAAGAATGTCGGTGTGCTTGGAATTTCCACATCAGGGAATCCATCTTATTACGGTAGCGGAGCACACGCGCCAAATGAGCATATCCGCGTAAGTGATATACGACGCGCGATTGAGTTTAATGCGTTCATGTTCACAAAATTGGGCAGTGATTAAACGATCTGTATCAAGAATTGGAGGTTGCCATGGAAAATTTCAGTGACAATGAATGGAAATTCATCAATAAAACCTTGCAAGACGAACTCGAGAAAGAACGGGAGCCGTTCGGGTTTCCCGAATTCAGGCGGAAATCTGTTGTGCTGGGATCATTCAACATCCGCGAGCTTGGAAAAATGGAAAAACGAAGCAAGCAAAGTTGGGACTTTTTAAAGACGATCCTTCTACGTTTTGATCTGATCGCCATCCAGGAAGTTCAGGATGAACTGGAAGGTATCCGCCATCTCCAAAAACTCCTCAATGCCGAAAGCGATAATGCTTATGGTCTCGTCGTTTCAGACACTACCGGCAAAACACCCGGCCTGCAGGAAGGCAGCGCGGAACGCCTCGCGTTTCTATTTCGCTGGGCGCGAATAAGGCGAACAGAGCTTGCATCTGATATCAGCTATGATCGTGCGAGCGTGGTCAACACCCTGTTGGAACATCGCGAAGAGTTCAACCATACCTTTACGAAATATCAAAAAGATATGGCATAATGGGAAAAGGACAAGGCGGCCGGAAAGAAAAGATCCAAACCAAAGCTTAAATTACCCGCTTTTCTCACATTCATTCGTCAGCCACTATGCGTCTTTTGAGGTCATCCCTGCCAAGAAGACCGGAAAGCCTTACGAGTTTTTGCTCGTCAACGCACATCTTCTATATGGAACCAACAAATATGAACGGAAATGGGAATTCGATGCCTTAATCACATGGCTGTTGGCACGTGCCAATCAACGCGATTCAGCCTCGTATGAAAATCTTATTATGATGGGCGACTGCAACCTGGAATTTAAAGATAACAACATTAAACAGGATGAAATAAAGGAACAGCTCAAGGGATTGAACAAGAACGAATTGAAAACAGCGAAGGTTAATTCCCGCTGCTCGACCCTCACCCAAAGCGGGGTTTGATCCGTACCAACGCACGCAGCGATCAGACCTATGATCAGATCGCCATCTTTGCCCATGATCAACGCTTACCTGATTACAAGGCAAACGAAACAGCCGGAGAAAAAGTGGATAGTTACGATTACGGAGCTTTCCGCTACAATGATCTGTTTGCCAAAGCCCTTTTCAATAATCCCAACTCCGATTCCTTGAATAAAACGGAGCAGAAGTGGATTGTCAAACGCACCGAATGGGATATCAGCGACCATATGCCAGTCTGGTTCCGCCTGCCAATTCCTAAATAATCAGGTTGCACCCAAAATAATCAAAACTTCGGAGGCACAATGCAAAACTTCATCATCTGGCTCATTTTTGGCGCGCTGGCAGGTTGGGTCGCCAGCATCCTCACAGGTAAGAACCGCAAGATGGGTGCGGTCGCCAATATCGTGACCGGCATATTCGGCGCGTTCGTTGGTGCAGGCATCATGAACACACTGGGGCTTTCTGTTCCACAGGGTTTCAGTCTCATGGGCTTTCTGGTCGCTGTGGGTGGTGCAGTGATTTTGATCATTGCGACAAGATTGATTCGCTGAATAGGCTCATCCAAATCGATGGAACCTGCATGAATTAAAATATTTCAGTTATGAAGAATCAAAAATCAATCACGAACTACCTCTTCCCCCGATTGCAGGATCTTATCTTCGTGTCCGCTTTCTATCTAATTCTCGTTCTGGGGACCAATCTCATCCGGGATGGAGACACAGGCAGGCATATCTCCCTGGGGAAATACATGATCGAGAACAGGACCGTCATCAACAGGGACCTGTTTTCATACACCATTCATTCCAAACCCATCGCAGTCCATGAATGGTTCTCGGAGGTGGTATACGGTGGAGCCTATATGGTGATGGGGCTGAATGGTGTGATCCTTGTAGCAGCGTTGATACTATCCACCACTTTTGTGTTGGTTTTCCGAGAATTGATCAACCGTGAAACTCCCCACCTGCTGGCATTTGGATTAACCCTATGGGCAATTTGGATCACCATGATCCATTGGCTTGCGAGACCGCATATATTCTCATACTTGTTCCTGGCTCTATATGCTCCTTTGATCGGGAGGATCTATCGCGGAAAGGATGTTTCTCTCCTGCCAATAGCAGCGACAATGTTGTTTTGGGCAAATTCGCATGGGGGTTTCATCTATGGCTTTGCCGTATGGATGGCATATATTGTCGGTTGGGTAATTGAGAATAGAAAAACCGCCAGGTTGTGGACATCTCCAATTTTAAAAAAATTGCTCGCCGCTGGAGGGGTATCCTTTCTGGCAACCTTCATCAACCCTGCCGGGTGGCATCTTTGGGAAATAAGTCTGGGATACTCGTCTCAAAAATATTTTAATGACCGCATCAGCGAATGGCGCTCAGTCGATTTTCATTCGCTGGGAGCATTTCCATTTTGGGTCATGCTGGCAGTATTGGTGATTGTTTTTCTTCGTATTGACAAAAAGACGCCACTGGGAGAGGCATTTCTAATTGCGGGATATACGGCGCTGGGCATTTATAGTGTCAGGAACATCCCGCCATATGCTGTTGTTGTCATCCCATTGGTGGGTATCTACTTCGCTTCATATTTCGATCAGGTCAAACTGCTCACTCGAATCAACCTTCAAGTGGAAAGTATTGAGCACCATCTGCGCGGTATCTTTTGGCCCATTGCTGTAACTGTAACATGTACATTCATGCTTCTCTCCGGTATAAACTTGGATGCCGCGAAGAAAGGATATAGTTTCAACTCCACAGAGTTTCCTGTTGAAGCAGTGGATTGGCTCGAAAAAAATCCATTACCCGGCAATATGTTCAATCAATTCCGGTGGGGAGGCTATCTGATCTACCGATTATGGCCCAACCAGCTTGTGTTCATGGACGGTCAGACGGAATTTTTTGGTGAGCGGCTAACCCGTCAGCATGACCAGATAATGGATGCACAGGAGGGTTGGGAAAATGTTGTCGAGAAATATCGCATCACCTGGATGATCGTACCTGTGGAATCCCGTATTGCCCTGCTGCTTGGAGGGTCCACGAAATGGAAAACCGTTTATAGAGACACAACAGCTGTCATCTTTCAGATAATGCCATAAGAATTCCTGGTTATTCAGAATGTCCAAACTACTTATTCTTTCCTACAACACAGACCAGTACGTCAAACTTCTTCAGGATGTGGACTTACCGGATCTGGAAATCGTCACCGACCCTTCTCAATGTGACATCGTTCTCGGTGAACCCAAACGGATTCGGGACGAACTTCCGCGTCTGACTCACCTGAAGTGGGCTCAATCCATATATGCCGGAGTTGAGCCTTTGGTTGATCCAGCCCAACGCCGCGACTATGTCCTTACCAACGCACGCGGCGTCTTTGGCGAGTTGATGTCCGAGTATGTGTTCGGATACATGCTTGCCCACGAAAAGGGGATTTTCAAACGATTTCAAGCGCAGCAATCTACAAAATGGGACCGCTTCGAATCGGGCTTATTACGCAATAAAACAATCGGTCTGCTCGGCGTTGGTTCCATTGGGGCACACCTGGCAGGGACGGCAAAGCATTTCGGGATGAAGGTAAAGGGCTTCACCCAGTCAAGCGAGGATTGCAGTAACGTGGACGAGTACTTTCATCCCTCGTCCCAGCCCTCTCCCAAAGGGAGAGGGGGAATCATTGCTTTTGCCGAAGGGTTGGATTATCTTATCGTGGTGCTCCCCAAAACGGATGTCACAAACAAGATCGTGAACACGGAATTGCTCGACACCCTGCCAGATCATGCAGTCATTATCAATGTGGGTCGTGGAAACGCAGTGGACGATTCCGCTTTGGTGGAAGCATTGAAGGGCAACAAAATCGCAGGCGCTGTATTGGACGTCACAGAACAGGAACCGCTCCCTGAAGATCATCCATTTTGGAAAACCCCGAATCTACTTTTGACATTCCACACCTCCGCGATGAGCTTCCCTGAAGATATGGTCAAGCTGTTCGCTAAGAACTATCAACTCTATCTCGAAGAGAAGCCATTGAAGTATTTGGTTGATTTTGAGAAAGGGTATTAATCAAAAGACCTGACAGGTTTCTCAAACCTGTCAGGTCTCATTACGAGGAACCATGCCCATCACACTCATCGACATCCAACAAGCCGCAGAACGCATCAAACCTTACGCACATCGCACACCTGTGTTGACTAATGAAAGTCTCAATCAACGCGTTGGCGCGAAAGTGTTTCTCAAATGCGAGAATATGCAGAAAGTTGGCGCGTTCAAGTTTCGCGGGGCATGCAACGCGGTCTATTCACTGAGCGATGAAGAAGCCAAGCATGGTGCCTGCACACACTCATCTGGGAATCACGCGCAGGCATTGGCACTAGCGGCGCGGATGAGGGGTATCCCTGCTTATATCGTCATGCCGAACAACGCGCCACAGGTGAAGAAGGACGCAGTCGCGGCATACGGCGGTCAAATCACGTTTTGTGAACCAACGCTCGAGGCGAGAGAAAGCACATTGGGGAGAATCAGGCTCGATACAGGTGCAACCGTCGTTCATCCCTATAACGACGAACGCGTCATCGCGGGACAGGGAACTGCTGCTCTCGAATTGCTTGATTCCATCCCAGACCTTGACGCCGTCATTGCACCCGTCGGTGGGGGCGGACTCTTGAGCGGCACCTCCATTGCAGCGAAAGGACTCAAGCCAAATATCCGCGTCATCGCCGCTGAACCCGAAATGGCGGATGATGCTTATCTCTCGATGAAAGAAGGAAAGATCATTCCATCGGTACATCCCAAAACAATTGCTGATGGCTTGCTAACCTCACTCGGCACGTTGACCTTCCCCATCATCCAGCAAAACGTCGAGCAGATTGTCACGGTTAGTGAGCAAGGAATCATCGACTCGATGAAATTTCTCTGGGAACGCGGCAAGACCATCATCGAACCATCTGCTGCTACAGTTCTCGCTGTGTTGTGGGAAAAGAAAATTGATTTGTCTGGTTTGAAAGTTGGAGTGATTCTGAGCGGCGGCAATGTAGACTTGAACAAACTGCCGTGGCAATCATAATTTTATGGAGCGAATGAAATGAACGATGAACAACCAATCGAAGAACGGTTGCCTTACACCACCCAGCCGATGTATTTTCAGGATGGTTCGTGGGTCGAGGAGTTCATCATTCCTGAAGAAGATAAGGAAATCGTGCTGGAACAGTTGTATCCCTTTTCGCCCATTCCCCAGTTGACCGACATGATGTATGATATCTACGCTAATAAGACCTTTGTTGTGAAGGATTTCCGTGTGACATGGGAGCACGGCATGAACTATCTTGTCAGCCCATATTACCCCGAAAGCGGTGGTACGGTTATTGATTGGATGGATGAAGATGCGTGGGTGGATGATGATGAATTCGATGAAGAAGACATCGATGACGATGACGATATCCCGTTCTAGCTTTCCAAAAAGGAAACCAACATGAGCAAACGAAAGCCGCACGTACAAAAGCAATCTGATTATTCACATATCGAGTGGTTGAAACATCGGACAGGATATCCAACCCCTGATGAGCGGGAGAAAATCATAAAACGACGTCAGGAACTCCTGATGGAACTTGCCATGCTCATTGTGACAGGCGTCAAGCCAGATGACCCAAAAGTTCGCGGGCTTGCAGGGAAATACGGCGCCGAAGAAGTTGAACGAGCAGCAAAAATCATTGGCGAAAGATTGACGTTTCCGTTGCCCATTGCTGATGATTCAAAAAGCTACAGAGAGTACCGCCAGCGTTATGCACGTTTCGGGGCAGGATTGAACTTTTATACTGCCAAAGAAATCGAGGAACTGCAAAAGGAACATCTCAAATCGATAAGTGAGACAGATGATATCAACCAGGAATCTGAACTCGACAAACTCCTTTTACACGGCTGGCGCGATTGGGAGGATATAACTCCACCCGCCATTCCACTGCCCCCCGCTGATTTCACCGCACCGCAGCCCGCGGCATATCCAGCTCCAATCAATGAACTGCTCGAATGGGGCGATAACCTAGATAGGTCACATGCATTTGTAGATGAAGCAGATTTTCAACACTGGAAAAAACACATCCCCACACTCACCCGCATGGCGCTTGACCCTGGCCTGCTCAAAGGCTGGATTACAGATAAGGCAAGTTGGGCACCTTGGCACGCCATCCATGCGTTGGGCGAGTTGCAGGCATGGGAGTCTGCGCCTGCGCTGGCAAAACTCGCCGATCTTGAGAACGACTGGCTCAGCGATCACCTACCTCACATCTGGGCTGGCATGGGCATGGAGGTCGAACCATCGCTTTGGATGATCCTTGAAAACCCGGCAGCATCGGTGAAGCAGCGTGGTCTCGCTGCGCAAAGCCTGACCATGATGGCAGAAGATGAAGACAGCGATGTCATCATGAACAAAGTCATCAACGGCTTTGAAAAGATATTGGGAAATATAAAAACCTTTGACCCGTCTGTGAACGCCTACCTCATCCACTTTCTGAGGGAGATGGATGCGGTTGATGATGTATGGGAAACCATCGAGCAGGCATTCGACGAAGACCGCGTGGATACAGATATCATCGATATCGATGGTCTGGATGACGACTACGACGATTGGGATGAGGATGACTTTGAAGATGACTTCGATGATTTTGACGATGATGATGAATAAGTGATCGTTGTGATAAAAACGTCCCGAGGATTGAAAACCTTCGGGACGTTTTTGTCAGGCGATATGTTCAAATCAAAATTACTTCCACGATCTCGCCCGCGCTCAAGCCTGTAGCGTCGGGGTGGATGCGGAGCAAACCATCTGCGGAGGCAAGGGTAAAGATGAGGTTGGATTTGCCAAAGATGGGGTCGGCTTTGTAATTTACGATTGACGATTTTCGATTTTCGATTAGCTTTACAGGTATCCAGTCTTCACGTCCAGCTTGCGAAGGTAGGTTTATAGTGAGCGTCGCTTGCACCGCCGCTTTGGGTTTGGGGAGTGCACCCAGCAGTTTTTCGATCACTGGCACAACGAATAAGTATCCATTCACCAATGCGCTGACAGGGTTGCCGGGCAGTCCGATCACGGCTTTGCCATTGCACACGCCCAAGATCGTCGGTTTGCCTGGGCGGGTGTTGATGCCATGTACGAGAACACCTGGTTCACCCAATTGACGAATTACATCTCCAGTCATATCTCTTGTTGATGCGGATGAGCCAGCGGTGATAATGACCACATCACATTCGGATAGCGCCTTTGCCGCCGCTTCTTTCAACGCCTGAAACTGGTCGCTGATAATCCCATAGCGGACTGCCACCCCTCCGCTTTTTTCGACGAACGCGCCGAGGGTATATGAGTTGATATCTCGCACCTGTCCTGGTCGAGGCGTTTGACTTGGGTCGATCACTTCATCACCCGTCGAGATCAATCCCACACTCACTCTCTTGACTACCCGCACCGACTGAATTCCCAATGCCATCAAACCACCAATCTCGGCTGGGCGGACACGAGTCCCCTTGGGGAGAACACGTTGTCCCTGCGCCACATCTTCGCCGATATGGATGACGTTCTCACCATCGGCGACCGCGCGGGAAATTTCGATCTCGTTCTCATGAGCGGATTGTGTGTACTCCAACATCACAACCGCATCCGCGCCTTTGGGCAACATTCCGCCTGTATGGATCAATGCGCATTGACCCTGACCTATCTCAAACGAAGGCGCATCTCCCATTGGGATTTCGCCGATGAGGGTCAAATATGCGGGCAGAGAGTCAGAGGCTCCGTGTGTGTCCCCCGCGCGGACTGCGTAACCGTCCACGGTGGTACGTTGGAAATCAGGGAGAGGCTGAGGGGCAAGGATGTCTTCTGCGAGAATCCGATTCAAAGATGAGATAACGTCTATTGATTCAGAATCGGGTTTCGGCTGGGGGAGATGCGAGAGCATTATGTCCCGCGCTTCGTCGGGAGGGAGAAGGGTCAGAAATTCAGGCATTTTTCAGGTCAAAGGTCGAAGGTCACATGTCTAACGAATCCAGAATGTGAGGGTCAGGAAGTAGGTCGTGAGTCCGAAGACAGCGAGGGCGGTGGCATGGAGGATCATCCAGTTGGGAGGCAAACCGAGGGCGATATTGCGGAGTTGGATGATCTGGTAGATGGCGAAGGGCAGCGTGAGGAAGGCAGACCAGATGAGCGTGAGGGAGAGACCGAAAGTGGGCATGGCGAGAAAAAAAATGTAGGCAAAGATGACAAAGATGTGATGGAGCGGGACGACGCGTTCCCATCCGAGGCGGGTGAGGAAAGTGACGCGGCGGAATTTTTGATCCTGTGCGAAGGTTTGGAAGTTCATCACGAGAAAATAGGAGAAGGCGAGGAAGGTGAGAGGGATGGTGATGGCAAGGAAACGGTGTGTGCCGCCTGATTGGAGAATGAATGCGATGGATGGAAATACATAAGCGAGATGTATGGCAAGGAGAAGTTCGCCGAAACCACGATTGATGAAGCGAAACGGAGGAATGGAGTAGACGAGGATAATGGCGAGGGAAAGCCCAAGAAAAAGGAAGGAAGGGGCTGGAAGTTGTTTGTTTGCAAACAATGCGTAGAAGATGAGTCCAAGGGATGCAAGTGATGCAAGCGAGACGTATAGCAGGTTGTTACGCAAGAGCTGGCGCTGAGTGCGCGTTTCGTTTTCAGCAAGTGGTTCAACATCGAGACGGAAAATCTCAGGGAGGATGGACATGGTCAGTTGGGCGAGGAGGACCCCAACCATTCCGAGCCAGAAGGGACCAGCATGAAAGACGTTGCCAAGGTAGTCGGCAATGCTCGCGCCGAGGGAGTAGGTCAGCGCGGCGAGGAGAAGGTGGAGAGGGCGGATGAGTTTTAGCAATTTGCGATTTCCGATTGAGCGAGCAAGGATGAATTACCCAGTACTTGCAGTTCTGGGCAGGTGCGAAGGAGGAAAGGAGAAAGAGGAAAGAAATCCATCAAGCCTTTCAATTGCCTGCGGCAGATTCTTTCTTCCTAATCCAACGCGGAAGTGGTTGCCTGTGTCGTCGTACACCGTTCCAGGCAGGAGCAGGACACCTGTTTTGCGTACAACCATATCACAAAATTCTTCAATGTCACCTTGGATGAGTTTGGGAAATCCCATTGAGCCAGCCTGGGGACAAACCCAGGTAAAGAGTGAAGAGTGACGCGTGAAGAATTCATCCATCACTTCAAGGTTGCTCTTAATGATACCAAGGTTGCGTTCAATGAGTTGCTGTCGGTTGCGCATGGCAACTTCGGCAAGGAACTCGCTTGGGGCAGAGTTGCAGATCGTGGTGTAGTCTTTTAGTGACGCCATATTCTCGTAAATTTTTTTATTCTTCGTGGAGATCCATCCGATGCGCAGACCTGCGAGTCCGTAGGTCTTGGATGTAACACCCAATGAGATGGCGTGCTCGCCCATATCACAGGCAGAGGGGAGTCGCATGGACTGGTTGTATTCGGATTCTCGATAGACTTCGTCGAAAAAGAGAAGCAGGTTGTTTTCCTGTGCAAATCGGTTCACGGACTCAAAGTCCACGCTGGACATGAGGTAGCCTGTCGGGTTATGGGGAGTGTTGACGACAAGGACCTTTGTGTTTGGACGGAGAAGTTTTTTGAGTTCATCCAGGTCCAATGCCCAGTTGTTCTCTTCACGCGCAAGCCAGGGAGAAACGTCACAGCCGATGCCTTTGGCAACTTCGGTCAGTGATTGGTAACAGGGCGAATGGACAATGACATGGTCGCTTTGTCTCAATCCTGCTTGCATGAAGAGAAAGATGGCTTCCTCCGCGCCTGTGTGGACGAGAATTTCCTCGGGCTGGATGGTTTCGTAGACTTTGGAAATCTCTTCTCGAAGAGAAGGGCTTCCCAATGACTCGGTATATCCGAGCCAGACGTTTTGAAACTTCTCCGCCGCACCCCCTGGATCAGCGTCGAGGGCAAGCAAGTCCGCGATGGACATGGCTTCACCATCTGAGGAGCAGAGCAGGTATTCGGTGTTGAATTCGTATTTGGCAAAGTAGCGTTCGAGTTTGAAGGGTTGTAAGTTCATTTTTTTACCACGAAGGACACGAAGATCACCAAGGTAAATCGGATGGCGCAACAAGAGAATTTTCCTTGGATTTTACTTCGTGTACCTTGTGTCCTTTGTGTTTAAATCTATTTGAGCACCTTTTTCATATCGCGGTAATGGATCTGGTTATGCAAATAAAGCATCTTGATCATCTCGCGCAAGGTGGTCATGCCGAGGAAGGGATGGCGTCCCTGTTTTTCCAAGTCCGATTCTTCAAGTGACAAAGTCCATGCGACCGAATCGGCGCGGATCGCTTTGTACTGTTCGAGCAATTCCTGCGGCGAAAGGTCCTTTGTCTTTTCCTGCTGCGAGGCATTGTAACGGTCGATCGAGAAATCGTCAGGCGAGCCTTCGCCTGTTGCACGTATGCGCTCGAAGAGTTTGACCAGTCCATGCTCGGAGGTGACGAAGTGTGAAAGCACGTTGCGAATCGTCCATCTTTCGCCTTCGGTGTACACATCCTTTTGCCATTGGTCATCGGTCAAACCTGCAAAGAGGGCAAAGAACTTTTCACCTTCGGATTGGAGTTTGTCGGCAAGTTCATTGAGTTCGGACATGGGATTCTCCTCTCACCAATGTAGTTCGCTGGTTGAGTAGTTCCGAGCCATAGGGAGGAACGTATCGAAACCAGCCAGTTAGCTTCCAACAACAAATAATCTGTAATCTATGTGGTTTCGATACGTGGCATAACTATCAGCGCCACTACTCAACCACCAGATTGGTTATATGAGGGAATAACCCCCATCGACGACAATGGTTTGCCCTGTGACATATTGATTGTTTAACAAAAATTCGAGGGCGGAGGTGATCTCTTCGGTTCGCGCTGGACGTTTGAGTGGTATCCGTCCGATGAGGCGTTTCCACTCTTCGGCATTGACGATATCCGATTGCAGGACGAAGCCCGGCGCAATGGCGTTGACGCGTATCTTCGGAGCGAGGGCGCGCGCAAGGATTTTAGTCAACGATTCCAACGCGGCTTTGCTGACCGTGTAGGAAGGGTAGCGGCTCCATGCTTTCTGTGCGCCTACATCCGAGACATTAACGATGAGTCCGCCATCGGTCATTTTTTTGGCACATTCCTGGGCGAGGAGGAAAGGAGCGCGCAGATTCAAATCGAGAGCAGTGTCCCAGTTTTCGAGGGTGAGCGAATCTACATTGCCTTTGGGCAAGAAGGCAGCGGAGTTGACAAGGAGTTCAAGATGCTCGATATTCGATAGAAGAGTTTCGATTTGCGAGGGATCGGTCAGGTCAGCTTGGGCGAGGGTAACTTTCCTTGACAGGGATTCTATTTCCAGCTTGGTTTGAAGCGCTTCGTCAGCGGAAGAATGATAATGGAGGAGGATGTCATATCCCTGACGCGCAAGAGTCAGGGCGAAGGATTTCCCAAGTCTATGTGCGGCACCTGTAACAAGGGCGAGGGGCGACATACCCCCATTATAAACGCCTCAACCCTGCCCTCTCCCAGTGGGAGAGGGTTCATTTACGGAAGAAATTCGAAACGAAGAACCAGATATTGGCAGGACGTTCGGCGAGACGGCGCATGAAGTAGGGATACCAGTGTGTGCCAAAAGGAACGTACACGCGGACAGGGTAGCCTTCCTGAACAAGTTGAACCTGCAGGTCGCGGCGGATACCGTGGAGCATTTGAAACTCGATAGCACCTTTCGGCAAACCCACCTTTTCAGCATATTGTTTGGCAAAGGCAATCCGTTTCTCGTCATGTGAGGCGATGGCAGGGATGGGCGGGATGCGCCCGTCTTCGCTGAGAGTGTTGGATTCGATCTTGAGCGCGCCATCAATGAGTATCTTGGATAACAAATCGAAATTCGCATCCACATCTACTTTTTTCGGGAAGGCTTTATCGGGTGGTTCCTTGTAGGCACCTTTGACAAGGCGGAAGCGTGTCCCGATCTCGAGCAGGGCTTTGGTGTCGGCTTCGGCGCGGTAGAGGTAGGATTGCACTGCCATACCGACCGTCCGCGTGGTGAATCCGCGTTCGAGCACGGCATGATAGATCGAGATCGTTGTGTCGGTATAGGGTGTATCTTCGATGTCGATACGGACAAAATTGCCGTGCGCTTTTGCCTGTCCGAGGATGCGGACCAGATTCTGCCTGCAAATCTCCTCGTCCAAACCCATGCCGATTTGTGTCAACTTGATGGAAACGTTCGCTCTCACCCCCGCCTTATCTATCTCGTTCAAAATGGCTATGATGTCGTCCGTAGCCTTGTCTGCCTCTTCGGCAGTGGATGTGTGTTCCCCCAGATGGTCGAGCGTGGCATTGATGCCTTTTGCGTTCAACTCACGGACCGCCCGTATGGCGTCTTCAGGCTTTTCCCCTGCAACAAATCTTGAGGCTGCACGCCAAGCGAATCCCCAGCTTGTGACCAGTTTTTGCGCCCAGGCGGCTTTGGAAAGGTAGATCAGAAATGAGCGGAGCATCGTCCCGTCCTATGGAAGTTATTTAGTTTTAGCCAGTTAATTGGCGAAAAGCAAAATTATTCTAGCACAAACATAAATTTTGAGTGTTATACTTTTTCTGTTACTAAACTCACTCTTGTCATGTGAGCCATGAGGTGAAACTTTGAGAAGTCGCAGTTCCATACCCGTTCTACGCGGTATTTCCATTGCCTTCCTGTCGATTGCCATCGTCATCACGATTGTGGCGTTGGTTGGCTACAGCCGTACCCGCAACAACTACCCGAGGGGTATGACCATTGGTGGCGTGCCTGTTGGAGGGGTGGATCCCCAAACCGCATCTGAGCGTGTCTTGCAGGTATACTCATCCCCCATCCAGGTGGAATATGGAAACGCAGTCTTTCAAATCGAACCTTCGGTGGTCGGCTTTGAATTGGATATAGACAGCATGATCGCTGCAGCAGACCTGGCCCGTACGGGCGGTTCATTCTGGGGGGGATTTTGGGATTACCTCTGGAACCGCGAACCTGAACCGGTTGAGATTCCACTCAGCGCTTCACTCTCGGAAGAGAGGCTGGTTTCGTACCTCCAAACCGAAATTTCCGCCCGATATGACGAACCGCCAACACCTGCGCAACCCGTTCCCGGAAGCACCAGTTTCTCTCCCGGCATCCCCGGGCGTGTGCTTGATGTGCAACGCGCTGTCCGTTTGATTGAAGATACCTTGCGCTCACCCAATAGCCGAACCGTTGTACTATCGTATCAACAGAGTATTGCTTCACGCCCCACCATCCAAAACCTTGAGATCTTGCTGCAACAAAACATCACCGTGACGGGCTTTGATGGTGTCGTTGGCGTTTACATGCTCGATCTGCAAAATGGCCAGGAGATCCACTTTGCCATGGATCGCGGCGAACTCATTCCGGTCAACCCGGATGTTGCCTTTACATCATCCAGCACCGTCAAGATTCCCATTATGGTTTCATACTTCATCAAGTATGGCGCGCCTGCACTTGATGAAGAGACATCGAACACCATCCTTGACATGATCCGCAAATCAGAGAACCCGCCTGCAGATCGCCTGATGAATGCACTGGATTCGTTCCGAGGTCCGTTGATCGTAACGGAGGATATGAAGAAGATCGGGCTTGAGAACACCTTTCTGGCAGGTTTCTTTTGCAGCGCTGAATCGCCGTGCCCGCTTTTACAGCGCATCAGCACGCCTGCCAATCAGCGAATTGACGTATCGACCGATCCCGATGTGTTCAATCAGACCACACCTTCAGATAGCGGCATGCTGCTGGCAGATATTTATCAATGTGCGGAATCCGGCGGCGGGGCATTGATCGCTGCATATCCGCAGACGATCATGCCGGAAATCTGTCAGCGGATGATCGACTTTTTGGCAGCAGACAAGATCGGGGTTCTGATCGAAGCGGGTGTTCCCGAAGGGACACGCGTTGCCCATAAACACGGGTGGATCAGTGAACCATCCTCTGGTGTCATCAAGAATATCAGCGACGCGGCGATCGTGTACACACCTGGCGGCAATTACGTGCTTTCCATCTATGCCTATCACCCCGTGCAGACCATTTGGGAACCGGTCTCGACCATGTTCGCGCAGTTATCGCAGGCTGTATACAATTTTTACAATCTACCCACTCCATAGTTTATTAATGCCCGTTCTCGTGCGGATGGTTCCATGGAATCGTATTTTTTTCCGTGTCAACGGGCGCAATTTATAACAGTGGCGGGTATAATCGAACTCATGAGCGCGGCACTGGGACTTTACCGACTACAACAAGTGGACAGCCAGATGGATCAGATTCGGGCACGCCTGAAGATGATCCATGAAACGCTAGAAAACGATTTTGAACTGCGCACCGCAAAAGAAGCCCTGTCCGCTGCGGAGAAACTTCACAAAGATGCTACTAATTCTTTGAAACAGAGCGAAGCAAATGTTGAAAAACAAACCATCAAGATCGAGCAGACCGAGGCAAGCCTTTATAGCGGAAGCGTGAAAAACCCCAAGGAGTTACAAGATCTCCAAATGGACGTGGCTTCATTGAAAAAACATCTTGCAACACTTGAGGAGCGTGAACTAGAAGCAATGTTCCAAGCCGAGGAGGCTGAGACAGGATTGAATTTAGCCAGCGAACAACTGACGAATGTCCAGACCAGGTTAAAGGATCAGAACATCGATCTGGCAAGCGAAAGCGACACGTTGAACAAGGATCTTGAACGTCTCGAATCAGAGCGTAATGCTGTAATCAACGATATTAATGAGCAGGCAAAAAAAATTTATGAAAAATTACGCCAGCAAAAACACGGCGTGGCGGTGGCAGTGGTCAGTGAGAATGCATGTTCCGCCTGCGGGACAACCCTCACCGCATCACAACAGCAGGACTCACGTGTTACATCACGCTTGTATTATTGCCCCACTTGCGGAAGGATTGTATACTCCAGGTAGATCTGAGTAAATAAAAATAATGGAGCCCACCACACTTGCCTTCGTAATTGGTTTTGTCCTGGGTGTCGTCACCACGATACTTGTCCAGCGAGCGCGTCCATTGCTCAAACAGATCCGTGAGAGCGCCAAGGAGAAACGCCAGGAAGCAGTGGTCCGCCGTACTAGTGGGTTGGAAGACAATCACCGCAGGCTGACATTACGCCGCGCACAAGGGATGCATTTATCCGCGCAATTATTCGCCCTCGATGAAATTCTACAGGAACCAAAACTGATCGCTCCGCCTGTTCAAGTGGAACCCGGTGTGGCAGGCATTCAGGAAGATATCATTTCACAGACCCTGCCCTATATGCCAAACTGGCCCGAACTGGCGGCAATTTATCGGGCTCCGACGTTGGACCTTACCGAGGCAGTTACCGCCGAAGGGAATGTTGTCATCGTCGGCGCTGCGGGAACAGGTAAAACCGTCGCTCTGGCACATCTTGCTTCGTTGGCGGCAAATCTCAAGATCCAACTGAGAGGCAGGGATGCAGTCCCGTTTCACTATCACATTGCAGATCTGCAACTCCCACACGACGAATCCAAGGATC
Source organism: uncultured Anaerolinea sp. (assembly GCA_964436455.1). GTDB lineage: Bacteria > Chloroflexota > Anaerolineae > Anaerolineales > Villigracilaceae > Defluviilinea. The sequence continues at coordinate 50,898 of CAYTDB010000004.1, forward strand.
CGTTGAGTGTTGTCATCAATGTCGCAAGCGAACGTGCCCCAGTCTTCGACACAAGAAAGATTCCTGAATTCATCAAACAATCCTTCAACACCGGGACGGCATTGCTTTTGATTGACGGCTTCGATGAGTCTGACCCACAAACACAAACAAAAGTGGTGGCATGGTTCAAGGCGCTCGCCAAGACCTATCCTGCCGGAAGGATCGTCACAACCGGTACGGCAGACGGACTGAACGGCTTGATCGGGCTTGGCTTCCATCCGTTGGCACTGATGACATGGGACGAACGCCGCATCTCAGGCTTTATCCAACAATGGGGTGAAGCATGGACTCGCAACATCCCCCAGACTGACAAAACCGTTGATCCTCTCCTGCTCAATGAATGGCTGGAAATGGACAACACGGGTCTGACTCCCTTTGAACTGACTCTCAAAGTCTGGGGCGCATACGCCGGTGACAGCCTGGGTTCGCGCGTCCTCGACTTCATCGCCACGCATGTGCGTCGTGTTGCGCCTCCGGGCACACCGGTTGCCGCGTTGGAATTGCTTGCCATGCAGGTTATTCTTACAACCCAGCCGATCTTCGACCCGCGCACAGCACGCAGCTGGGTGAAGCAATACGATATCGTGGACGATAACCAGCCCATTGAGGGCGCAGAGACCATCTCGACCACTGATGATGGCGAACCAGTCCCGTTGACCGAGTCGCAAAAAATACGGATCAAAAAATCAAAAGCCAAGTCTGCCATTCCATCATATGGACTGCTTAGCAAAATGGTCGAAAGCGGACTGCTCGTCTCGCATCTCAACGAGAAGATGCGCTTCCTGCATCCGATATTCAACGGATATCTTGCAGGTCAGGCAGTCGGCGACAACGATGCCGACACCACCCTGCTCGCCCAACCAGAATGGGACGGCAAAACAGTTACCCTGCATTATCTTGCCGCACGCAGTGATGCCTCTGCCGTGGCAGACATTCTCATCAAACAATCCGACTTGCCTCTTCATAGTTCGACATTTGTTGTGGCGGGCTGGATGCGTGATGCGCCCAAAGAAGCCAAGTGGCGGGCAAAAGTATTTGCCAGTTTATTAACGATCCTTCAAGCTGAAGGACAACCAGCCACCTTGCGTGCGCAGGCAATGGCAGCGTTCGTAGCAAGTGGAGATCCCGGTGTGGCAACATTGTTCCGTCAGCTGCTGAGCTCCCGATCATTTACTGTCCTTCCGCTTGCCGCATTGGGAAGCGGTGCGATGCGTGACCGAAAAGCTGTCCCCGTGCTCGAAGAGATTATGCAGGCTCCCGTCAGCGCGGTTAGGCGCGCTGCATGCCTGGCGCTGGTCGCCATCGGTATGGATAAATCCTTCGAGGCAGTTGCGCGCGCCCTGCTCGAAGGCGATGACGAACTGCGCCGCGCCGCAGCCCAGGCGCTTGCCAACGATCCCAATGAAGGACACGAAGCCCTGCGCGAAGGCGCCACGCTTGCCGACATCATGGTACGCCGCGCCGTTGTACATGGGCTTGCCCGCGTTGAACAACCGTGGGCACTCGAACTGCTCCAACACTTGCAGGTGGAGGATGACCAGTGGGCTGTCCGCAACCTTGCAAACCAATACGTGGAAGAGATCACAAAACGTGACCCTCGTGTACCGCGCAAATTGATTCCGCCTTCTGAAACGCCGTGGCTGATCGAATTTGCCAGCAAACAAGGCACGGGCATCCCGCGCGGCGGTCCCGCCACCGATGTGCTGATCCAGGCATTCAAATACGGCAGTACTGAAGAACGTCTTGCCGCCATCCCTTATCTAAAACGCCTCGCAAACGAAGGTGTGATTGGCGCGCTGTACAATGGCGTCTATGGTGAGGACCCTGAAGTGAGCGAAGCAGCCTTCCTCGCCATTCAGGAAATCGCTGCAAACGGCATGGCCATCCCGCACCCCAATCAATTTGGTCTTGGATAAGATGCTCATCACGAACGGTACCATCGTCACATGGGAAGCCGAGAATCGCGTTCTCGAAGATCACGCCATCCTCATCGAAAACGACCGCATCCGTGAAATAGATACCACCCACAACCTGACAGCCAAATACCCCAACGAAGAAAAACTCGACGCGTGCGGGCAATACGTGATGCCCGGCAACATCTGTGCACACACACATTTCTACGGTGCCTATGCACGCGGTATGGCGATCCCAGGACCCGCGCCGAAAGACTTCCCCGAGATCCTGCGCAAACTGTGGTGGCCCCTCGACCGCGCACTCGACGGCGAAAGTATCCAATATTCCGTGCTCCCCTGCCTCGTGGACGCGATCAAACACGGCACGACCACCCTCTTCGACCATCACGCCTCCCCCAACGCCATCGATGGCTCGCTCGACATCATCGCGGACGAAGTTGAAAAATCGGGCTTGCGCTCCGTGCTCTGCTACGAAGTAACCGACCGCGACGGTGAAGAAAAAATGAAAAAGGGGATTCAAGAAAATGTCCGCTTTATCACCAGGACGAATAATCCGCTTCTTGCCGGGACCTTCGGCCTGCACGCCAGCCTCACGCTTTCTGACTCATCTTTGGATTTATGCCGCCAATCCGTCCCTGACAATATCGGCTTCCATGTCCACACCGCCGAACACGAATCAGACGAATACGACAGTCTGAACAAAAGCGGACTGCGCGTCATTGACCGCCTGCACAAACACGGCATCCTTGGTCCCAAGACAATCACTGCTCATGGTGTCCACTTCGATGCGCACGAGATTCAACTGCTTGCTGAAACTGGAACCTGGCTCTCTCATCAACCGCGCTCGAACATGAACAACGGAGTCGGCGTGGCACCCATTGAATCGATGATGCGGGCAGGCATCAAGGTCTGTTTGGGAAACGATGGCTTCTCCAATGCCATGTGGGAGGAATGGAAGGCAGCATACCTGCTTCACAAAGTCCATCACCGTGATCCGCGCCGCATGAATGGATATGAAGTCCAGCAAATGGCGATCTACAACAACGCCGCACTGGCACATATCTTCTTCCCGTCTGCAACGATGGGACAACTTATCCCAGCCGCATTTGCAGATATTATCTTTGTAGACTATCACCCCAACACCCCATTGAACGCGGGCAACCTGCCGTGGCATATTATTTTTGGCATACAACAAAGCATGGTCACAACGACCATTGTTGCTGGCAAAGTTCTGATGAAAGACCGCAAACTATTTACACTTGATGAAGAGGAGATCGGCGCAAAAGCACGCGAGATCGCGCCGAAGGTGTGGAACCGTTATCAAAAAGAAGTGGCAAAGGTTTTGTAGAGGAGCGATGTATGGAAGAAAAGTCACCACTGTTATTGACCATTGCCGTCCTTGGCGGCACAGGTAAGGAAGGCAAAGGACTCGCCTATCGCTGGGCAAAAGCGGGTTACAAGGTTCTAATCGGTTCCCGCACGCCAGAAAAAGCTGTCCACGCCGCATCGGAGATCATGGAAAAGCTCGAAGGCTCATCCTCCATTGTCGGGTTATCCAATCTCGAAGCCGCAGAATTTGCCAACATCATTGTATTGACCGTTCCCTATTCCGCACACCGCGACACAATCGAAAGCGTAAAGGATGTCATAAAGGGGAAACTGTTTATTGACGTCACCGTTCCGCTCGTGCCGCCCAAAGTAGCAAAAGTGCAAATGCCCTCTGCAGGCTCTGCCGCACAGGAAGCCAAGGCAATTCTGGGTGATGACGCACAGGTTATTGCTGCCTTCCAGAACATTTCACATGAACATCTCTTGACGGACGAAAAAATCGAATGTGAAGTGCTGGTCACTGGCACCAGCAAGGACGCCCGTCTGGAAGGCATCAAGCTCGTCGAAGCGGCTGGGCTGATTGGCTGGGACGCTGGTCAAATTGAGAACTCTGTTGTTGTGGAAGGCTTGACTAGCGTGCTGATCAACATCAACAAGCAATACGGGTCCACCCACGCAGGGATCAAGATCACAGGCGTAGATCTCGATGAGTAACACGTAATCCAAATACGTTCCTACACATTTGGGTTTAAGCGTCATGCCCCTTACACTAACCCCGCTCAAAAATATTCCCCTTATCCGCCAAGGCGACAACCTGGCGGATATTATTCTCAAAACGCTTCATGAAAACGACATAGAACTTGACAGCAACGATATTTTTGTCGTTGCGCAAAAGGTCGTCAGCAAAGCCGAAGGGCGGACGGTGAATCTCGCCACCGTCACACCGTCACAACGCGCGATCAAGCTTGCAGAAGAAACCGAAAAAGATCCCCGCATCATTGAGCTGATATTGCAGGAAAGCAACGAAGTATTACGAACACGCGTCGGCACGATCATCGTCGAACATAAACTCGGCTTTGTCTGCGCCAATGCGGGGATCGATCACTCGAACGTAAATCCTCTAAAGACTTCCGAAGACTTCGGTAGTCTGAATGCCGAAGTTTGGGTGCTCCTCCTTCCGCAAGACCCAGACCTCTCGTCCAGAAAGATGCGGGATGAAATCCAATCCAAAACAGGGAAGCAGATTGGCATCCTCATCATCGACTCACACGGACGCGCCTGGCGTAATGGAACGGTCGGCGTCGCAATCGGCGTTGCAGGTCTTCCAGCGCTACAGGATTTGCGCGGCACACCGGACCTTTTCGGCTTCACACTTAAAATCACACAGGTCGGCGTGGCTGACGAACTCGCCGCCGCCGCATCTCTAGTCATGGGACAAGCCGCTGAGGGAACACCCGTTGTCCACGTACGCGGATTTCCATATCCATTACGCGACAGCTCGTTCAAAGAACTCATCCGCCCGAAGGAACAAGACCTCTTCCGTTAACCTGGAAACCTTCGCGTCTGCTCAGGACAAGCCAATCATGGAATATGACACTTCATTCTGGCAAGGCATGGGGAATTTGATTGTCACCAACAATATCATTGTAGACAGACCCAAAGGCAGCCGCCACCCACGCGATCCCGAATATATCTATCCGATCGATTACGGTTATCTTGAGAATACGACTGCCAGCGACGGCGACGGCATTGATGTATGGATGGGCTCGCTCAAAACTAAAACTTTAACAGGAATCTTATGCACGTTTGATAACATAAAGCGTGATGCAGAGATCAAACTGCTGATCGGATGCACCAACAATGACATCTGTGCCATTCGACAATTCCACCACCAAATGAGTACGCTCTTCATCCCAAACCCTTTGGAGATTCAATGACATTCCCCGAACAATATCTTGACCTTCTCAAAGATGAAACCAAGGCGTTTCTCTTTCTCGCCACCACCATGCCGGACGGTTCGCCGCAGGTGACTCCTGTTTGGTTCAATATAGACGGCGAACATATACTCATTAACAGCAATGAGGGACGCGTAAAAGACAGGAACATGAAAGCGCGCCCCAAAGTGGCAATGGTCATTCAAGACCCGTCAACGCCTTATCGCTACCTGCAAGTCCGCGGCGAAGTTGTGGACTACATCAGGGAAGGTGCGGATGAGCACATCAACCAACTCTCGTTCAAATACGACAACAAACCCTTCAACCACCGCCCAGGACAAAAGCGGATCATCTACAAGATCAAACCGACATACTTTGACCAGCACAACTGACCTTCACAGCTTCCTGCGGACTCGACGCTCAATCCGCCGCTTCAAACCGGACCCTGTGCCTGATTCCGTTATACAAAACATTCTCACTACTGCGACATTCGCCCCCTCCGCCCACAACCGTCAGCCGTGGAGGTTCGCTGTGGTAACCGACCCGTCCGTCAAGAAAAAATTGGCGGACGAAATGGCAATTGAATATGCCCGCGATCTGGAAAGCGACGGACTCCCCCACGAAGAAATCCAAAAACGAACCGCCCGTTCCCGCGAACGGATCCTTTCCGCGCCCGTAGTCATCGTCCTCAATCTCGACATGAGTGAAATGGATGTGTATCCCGACAAAAAACGAAGGCGCGCAGAATTCAGGATGGCGATGCAATCTGTGGCAAATGCGGGACTGCAATTACTCCTCGCTGCGCACGCGGAAGGACTTGGCGGAGTTTGGGTGTGCAGTCCGCTTTTTGTGCAGGAAACAATTCAAAGCGTGCTTGGGTTACCAAAGGAATGGGAACCACAGGCAATTTTCTTCGTTGGGTATCCAGATGTACTACCGGAAGCAAGGGACAAGAAAACACTCGATGAAATCATTATGTATTTTTGACCCACATCGGAGGGGCTACAAATGAAAGTCATTGCTCTTGCAGGCGGAGTCGGTGGCGCGAAACTTGCACACGGACTCGCCCAGATACTCAAACCCGAAGACCTGACGGTCATCGTAAATACAGGCGATGACTTTGAGCACTATGGTTTATATATCTCCCCCGATCTCGATACGGTTTGCTACACTTTGGCAGGGCTGGCAAACCCCGAAACAGGATGGGGACGCGTGGACGAAACGTGGAATGCGATCGAAAATGCCAAGAGATTGGGTGGTCCGAGTTGGTTCAATTTGGGCGATCAGGATTTAGGCACACATCTTGAGCGGACAAGAAGGTTGAGAGCGGGAGATACACTCAGCCAGATCACGAAAGACTTTTGCAAGGCGTGGGGAATTAAACATACCGTACTACCGATGTCTGATCAACCTGTGCGGACGTTTGTAGATACAGATGAAGGTGAGCTTGCTTTCCAGGAATACTTTGTTCACAGACGCTGCGAGCCGCGAGTCAAAGGTTTCAGATTTGAAGGTGTCGATTCCGCTGAACCAGCCCTGGGGACGCGTGCTGCGATCCAGTCAGCAGATGCGGTGGTGATCTGTCCGTCCAATCCATGGGTGAGCATTGATCCCATCCTGCGGGTAATCCAAAAGATTGAAAAGCCTGTATTTGCAGTCTCACCTATCATAGGAGGTCAAACTGTCAAAGGACCTGCGGCAAAGATGTATAGCGAAATCGGCATCGAGCCTTCTGCGCTTGCTGTGGCAAATCATTATCACGGTCTGTTGAAGGGATTTGTACTTGACAAGATTGATGAGGAACTTATTAAAAGTGTAAAGGGTTTAAACATGCAAACTCATGTAACATATACGTTGATGAAGAGTCATGAAGATAGGAAGCAGCTTGGCATGGAAGTTATGAACTTCATCAAAGAGGTATTATGACAATTTGGGCAATCATACCTGTAAAGCCATTGCGACGCGGGAAATCTCGTCTGGCTGGGACATTAACTGAAGATGAACGGGCGGAACTAAATCAATCATTGTTGCAGCATACATTGCAAACACTCACCGATATCAAGGAATTGGAACAAGTGCTGGTTGTCAGCCGCGACCCGCATGCGTTGACCATTGCACGGCAGCACGGCGCACGAACCGTGCGTGAAGATGGTCAACCGCAGTTGAACACCGCACTCACACGCGCAACTGTCGTGGCAAAAGTACACGCGACACGCGGCGTATTGATCCTGCCTGCTGACCTTCCTTTGATAACACGTGAAGATGTGCTAACATTGATGGAAAGAGCTGCCGAGCCTCCTGTTGTTGTGATCGCCCCAGACCGACATGGAAAGGGAACAAATGCCTTGCTGATCTGTCCCTCGGGATTGATCGAATATGATTTCGGCGAAAACTCCTTCCAAAGGCACTGCGAACGCGCGAAACAGGCAGGCGCAAGACTTGAGATCGTGGACCTGCCATCTCTTGGACTGGATCTAGATATGCCGGAAGACCTGGAACTCATACGGGAGCTCGAAAAAACAACCACATTCTGAAAAAGGAGAAACCCTATGACCGAGCGTGTCGCCCTGTATCTGCAAGACTCACATGATCTGCGAGACGGATTGGATTACGTAAGATACGCGGAAGAGAAGGGATTCGAAGCAGTATGGCAGGCAGAGTCACGGTTGGTGCGCGATGCCATTGTGCCAATGGCAGCGTACGCTGCAGTGACGAATAAACTTAAGGTTGGCTCGGGGGTGATCAACAACTGGACGCGCAATATCGGTCTATTGGCTGCCACCATGTTAACATTGGATGATCTGGCTCCCAACCGTATTATCTGCGGAATCGGTGCATGGTGGGACCCTCTAGCCAAAAACGTGGGAATTGAACGGAAGAAACCCCTGCTCGCCATGCGCGAGACTGTCGAAGTATTACGAAAACTCCTGAACATGGAACGCGTCACCTTCCACGGAGAATTCCATCACGTAGACGGGATCGAACTGGATGTGGTACACGGTCGCCGCGAACCTCGCAATGTGCCGATCATGATCGGCGCGACGGGTGACAAGATGATGGAACTGACGGGTGAGATCGCAGATGGGGTTGTCTTGAACTATTGTGTCGCCCCTGAATACAACGACAACGCCATGGAACTGCTCGAAAACGGTTTGAAAAAATCGGGTCGCAAGATGGAAGATTTTGACCGTCCCCAGTTAATTGTTTGCTCGGTGGATGAAAGTCACGATAAAGCCATCGAATACACCAAGGAACTGCTTTGCCAATATCTTGCACAACAGCCTCATATCGCGAAGGCGTCGAACGTGTCGGACGATGTGATCCACGAGATTCAGTCCATTTTGGGGTGGCCCGCCACGAAGGAACAGATCAACAAGGCAAAACATCTTGTACCTGATGAGCTTGTCCACCGCATCACCGCATCTGGGACGCCTGCTGAGGCAAAAACCAAAGTGGAGGAGTACAAGAAGCGCGGATGTACCTGTCCCATTTTGTATCCCGTGGGCGGGAATTTCAAATTATTGATCGATACGTTCGCACAAACGTAACACCGTAGGGGCAACCCAATGGGTCGCCCTTATTCATTTAATTTCCCTTGTAAATAATCCAGGAGAATTTGCAAAGCCGCCTCCGCGGAGGCGGCTTTATTTTGCTCTCGATCGCCGTTGAAATGGAATTCGTGTGTCCATTCACCGTCAGCCGCAACCAGCCCGATCCAAGTGGTGCCGACAGGTTTGTCCAAGGTCCCGCCGCCCGGACCAGCTATCCCTGAGATCGAAACGGCGATATCTACATCGAATAGCTTTTTCGCACCATGCGCCATTTCCAAGACAGCACCATGGCTTACTGCACCAACAGAATTGAGCGTGTCCCACGAAACACCCAGAGCAGAAACCTTCGCGTCATAGGAATACGAAACCACACCGCCCATAAAATATTCAGACGAACCCGCGATATTTGTGATGCGATGTCCCAGCAGCCCGCCTGTGCACGATTCAGCCACCCCCAACTTCAAACCGCGTTCATGCAACAGCCTGCCGACCACAATTTCCAGTGAATTATTCAAATCAACCTCATCATTGCAACTCATATCCAAACTTTACGATTATACACGGCAGATTCCCATAAGGATTATAATTTTTTCATTATGGCAGATTTGACAGGAAAAACGCTGGGAAGAGTCCAAATCAAAGACCTGGTCGCCCGCGGGGGAATGGCAGAGATCTACACAGGTACTCATGAAATTCATGGAACCGTCGCTGTGAAAATAATGCGCGGCTTGCTTGAACGTGAGGAACACCAACTCACGCGCTTCAAACGTGAGGCGGGTGTGGTTAGAGAACTGCGACATCCCAATATTGTCCGTGTGTTGGATTTTATAATCGTTGATGAAACTCCCTGTCTGATCATGGATTACATCCCCGGTCCTTCACTCGCAGCTTACATGAAGGAACTCCATGGTAAAGGCAAGCGAATCCAGTTCACGGTAATCTCACAGATATTGCAATCGGTTGCCAGCGCTCTGGACTATGCCCACAGCAAAGGCGTCATCCACCGCGACATCAAGCCTGCAAACTTCCTACTCCGTTCCCGCACACAAGACATCACTTTGGATCAACCTTTGTCTTTGGATGTGGAACCGATTCTCACCGACTTCGGGCTGGTTCGCCTACTCGACTCTACCCTGCACACCACAACTGGTTCTGTTTCCGGCACGCCAACTTATATGAGTCCCGAACAGGCGCGCGGCGAAAAAGTAGACAAACGCACAGACATCTATTCTTTAGGCATCGTGCTCTACGAGATGCTGTCGGGAAATGTTCCGTTCCAGGCAGATACCACCTTCGGCATGTTGATGAAACATATCAACGATCCGCCGCCGCTGATCAAAAGCATTTCCACAGACCTGCAATCCATCATGGACCGTGCTCTCGCAAAAGATCCCGATTTGCGATACCAATCCGCTGGAGAATTGGCAAAAGAATTCATATCCGTGTTCGAGGGAAAATCTGCATCGCCTGAAACCGTCTACTTTGCAGAAGTGGCACGAAAGGCAGTGGAAACCAGCATTCCACACATCAAGACCAGCCAGCCAGAGCGCTTCCCATGGAAAAGGATCGCGCTGGAAATGGGCATTGCAATCATTCTTGCTATTGTCATTGTCAGTTTTTTCTGCCCGTGCCTTATCTTCCCATAAAAAGATTACAAGAAAAACAATCACTCCTGGTTTACCAGGAGTGATCTTATGCCATGGAAAGGAGAAGGCTACAAACCTCGCTGAACTTGCTAGAAAACATCACTGATTGCCGGAGCCAGGACACTCAGAATTCCGCCAATTACCACCACCAGACAACAGAAGATGACGATCCCCGGAAGGAACAAGGCACCTGCTGCCTGTCCCACACCAATCTGATTGACACCCTGAACCGCCAACACCTCAAGTACCAGCACATAAATGCCAACGGCAAAACCTACAAATCCAAAGCAAAGGCCAACAAATGGAATTGCCGAGAGCAAGGTCAGAACGGAGCTGACCAACGTAAAGGGTACAGTGATCGCGGCGAATACATAAGCCAGCTGTTCGAATGTTCCTTTACCACCGAACATCTTTGCAACCCACTGCACAACCCCGGTGAATATCGCAAAAAACACGACTGAGATCACCGCTCCAACGGGAGCACCGCAAATTGCGGAAAGGAGACCGCCGCCAAATGCATTTCTTGGCATGTTTTCAAGATTAAACTGCTGTATCATTTGTCCCATAATGGCGCCTTGCACCAGGGATGCAACAAAAAAATTCACCAGTGATCCAAGGAATACCCAGAGAAAAGCGGTGGTCATCTTTGCATTGGGTGAGGCAGCCAATCCCGCAAACGTCTGTTGATTGGGCTTGGTTATGGCTTCCATCCAGGTTGAGAACCAACTGGAAAAACCGGAAGGCTCAGGAGACAAAGGGGTGCTGTCTTGTTCGTTCATGTGTTCCTCCAAAGAATGGTTTTGTCAATTATTGCATATATTTCCACGCAACACAATCGCCAATATGGGGTGCAATGCAATCATTATACATGCAGTAAAATAAGTCGCTATGGAAATTTCCGAAAAGATTCAGGGCATCCTTGCCACTCTTCCCGCCAAACCAGGTTGTTATCTGATGAAGAACGCCGATGGGAAGATTATCTACGTTGGCAAGGCGATCACCTTGAAGAACCGTGTCCGCTCGTATTATCACGCAGATTCCAGCCATGACAACAAAACACGTCGTCTTGTGCGCGAGATCACGGATATCGAGTGGATTGTGGTCGGCTCGGAACTTGAAGCGCTCATCCTTGAGATGAACCTCATCAAAAAACATCGCCCAAAGTACAACGTCCGTCTCAAGGACGATAAGCGCTACCCGTACATCAAAGTTCACTGGAACGAACCTTTCCCAAAAGTGACAGTCACTCGGCAAATGATAGAGGATGGCTCACGATATTTCGGTCCGTACACTTCAGCATGGGCTGTATATCAGACTCTGGATGTGCTGCGGAAGGTCTTCCCATATTTGACCTGTGACCGCGAAATTACCGGACAGGACGAGCGGGCGTGTCTTTACTATGACATCAAGCTATGTACGGCGCCTTGTATTGGAGCCATCACCCAAGCCGGATACCGTCAAATGATCTCCGACCTGATGAATTTCCTCAGCGGACATAGTGAAGGTATTGTACAGAGAATTCAGGACGAAATGCTAAAGGCATCGGAAGAGATGCGCTTCGAAAAAGCCGCCGCTTTACGCGACCAGCTCAAGGCAATACAAAATATCATTGAGAGACAGCGCATCGTTTTCGCGACGGACTACATCGATTCGGATGTACTCGCCATGGCTCGCACAGACGGGGAAGCCTGTGTACAGGTTTTCTTCATCCGCGGCGGGAAATTAATCGGACGCGATTATTTCATCCTGGAAGGGACAGAGGACGCGGCGGATAGCGAAGTGATGGGACAATTCATCACACAGTTCTACACCGAAGCTGCCAACATCCCCGAACAGGTGATGCTTCCGGACCAACTCGAGGAGGCGCGAATCATCAGTCAATGGCTGCGCTCAAGACGTGGAGGGCAGAAGGTGGAGTTCTTTGTGCCAAACGAAGGGCAACCTCGTGAGCTGGTTCAAATGGCAACAGAGAACGCCACAGAGACCTTGCAAGCCTTGCGTCAACAATGGCAGGCGGATACGCATAAACAGGAAACCGCATTAGCGGAGCTGCAAGAGGCTTTGAATTTACCTGAACCACCCAACCGCATCGAGTGCTACGATATTTCCAACACACAAGGGACAGCCATCGTCGGTGCGATGGTTGTGTTTACGCAGGGCGTGCCAGACAAGAAACTGTATCGCAGATTCAATATTGAGAGCGTGGTCGGCGCGCCGGATGATTTTGCCTCCATGGAGGAGACGTTGACGCGTCGCTTCCGGCGGTGGAAGTCTGCTCAGCAAACAGCAGACCCGCCCGGGGTGAAGAAAGATTCGTCCTTTTCCTTCCTGCCGGATCTCATCATCATTGATGGCGGCAAGGGACAATTGGGGCGTGCGGTTAAAGTCCTGGAGAAGTTCGAGGTGCAGGACAAGGTGCCAGTTGTCGGTCTGGCAAAACAGCAGGAGGAAATCTTCCTCCCGCATAAGTCAGATTCAGTGTTGCTGCCGCGTCATTCACAGGGACTTTATCTCGTGCAACGTATCCGTGACGAAGCGCATCGTTTCGGAATCACCGCACATCGCAAAAAAAGGGAAAAACTTGGCATGGCATCCATCTTGGATTCGATCCCTGGCATTGGTCCTTCACGACGAAAAGCACTCTTGAAACATTTCGGGTCTGTGGATAAGATTAGGGGCGCTTCCCTTGAGGAGCTCAAGGCGGTGGTGCCGGAAAACGCGGCACACGCCATAAAGGCACACCTGGAATGAGAAATATCTGGACAGTTGATGATGACGAAGAGATGACCCGCGCAATTGGGCTGATGTTGAAATTGCTCGATTGCGAAGTGATGACATTCCATAATGTCCGCTCTGCCGCGCAGTTATTTGCATCCGGCAGGAAACCTGACCTGCTTATTTTGGACATCAACATGCCCGAAGTAACCGGGCTCGATATGGTGGAGTTCCTGCGCCGCCGGCCCGACACGAAAGACCTGCCCATCGTGATGCTTTCCTCGGAAGCGGCAGACACAATGGTGGATCGGGCAATGGAACTCGGCGCAGACTCGTACGTGATGAAGCCTGTGACCATTGAGGAACTTGAAAAGGCGATGGCGATTGCCTTTTATAAACATCTAAAACAGTGAGAAGATAATGGCAAGCAAGAAAACAAAGAATAAAAATCAATACCAACCCAAAGAGACCAATTCAATATCAAGATCCACACGCATGATGCAGATCATTTTTTTGATCCTGTCCGTGATGATCGTATTGTCAATGATATTGGCAGCCACGGCAAATTTTTAGGCACTCAAGATTTCAAGTTAAGATGAGACCGAAGAGAGTTACACGCCTTATTCTCTCTTTCAATTTCGCCTCTTAACCTAAACCTACGGACGGCAAATATTATTCATGATGAATAAAATCAAAGAACTGCTGAGTGCTCATCAATTTACCATTTTATTTTCAATATACCCAAGCCTTGCACTTTTATCCACCAATATCCGAGAGGTGGACCCAACTGTTGTATTGCGCCCGTTGATTTTGTCCCTTTTAGGAGCGGTTGTCTTAAATATTCTGCTTGCATGGGTGATAAAAGACAGGGTAAGATCTTCACTTATAACTGCGGTAGTCCTGATCTTTTTTTTTACTTACGGTCATGCAGCCAGATTTCTTGTTGACAATATTGAGTCTGAACAGAAAAATGTTATTTTGACAATATGTTTTATTTCCTTACTAGCGGTTATTCTTGCCATATCCTACTTAATCAAAACGACGAAACTGGAACTGGGCAATCTGTTAAAAACCCTGAACCTGGTTGCTGTTTTTTTGATCGTTTTTCCAGTTGCACAAATGTCCATTGCTGCAGTCGGTTCAGTCAGTACCATCACTGAATCGAATGGATTACCAGAAGAAATCAGCGCTGAAAATTCAACAGGTGCGCAACTGCCTGGCCAATATCCAGATATTTACTATATTATCCTTGACGGATATAGCCGTGCAGACACATTAGAAGTACTGGGATACGACAACTCAAGATTTCTGAACGAACTTACATCCCTGGGGTTTTATGTTGCATCCTGCAGCACGAGCAACTATCGAGCTACTGCGCTTTCGATACCATCAGCATTAAATATGGATTACCTATGGAATGCCATACCCAATCAAGGGGATAAGGATACAGACGTCTCCCTACTTTACGATTCGATAATACATAATCGGGTTCGAAAGGAACTTGAACAACGCGGGTATAAAACGATAAGTTTCCAAACCGGGTATCAGTGGGATGAATGGACCGATGCTGATTTATATATCACCCCAGCAACCGAGTCCAGCGACAGCAACTATATATTCTCATCGATCACCCCATTTGAGTATATTTTCCTTAGAAATACGGCTTTATATTCCTTGATCGAAAGCAGCCGATTTGCGACATATCGATATCACGAGCATTATAGTCAAGTCATCTACACCCTGGATGAGATACCCAAGATTGCCTTGATGCAGGGACCAAAATTTGTCTACGCACATATTATGTCTCCACATCATCCATTCATCTTTTTACCAGACGGGTCACTAAACGGTGACAGCAGATATTATGATGCCGAGAAGGGGTACCCTAGCGAACCAGATCTATTTATTCCAGGCTATTTAAATAATGTTCGGTTTCTAAATTCCAGAATTCCCGGCATAGTCAAGGAAATCATCAAGAATAGCGACACAAACCCTATTATCATCCTGCAAAGTGATCACGGTTTTGTCATTCCAGAACGAAGACACAATATACTAAATGCGTATTATCTCCCCAGTCAGGATTATAGTGAGTTGTTATATCCTACAATTTCTCCGGTAAATACGTTCCGAATTATATTCAACCAGTATTTCAACGGAAATTTCGAAATACTGGATGATCTAATGATCAATGCAGATATTGGTGGTCCATTCAGACAGGGAAGGAAAAAACCATTTCCAGAAATATGCCCATAATCTCCTTAGAATTGGAGAATGGTATAATCTCCGCCGCGCGGCGCAGTTTGCCGCGTTTGATTCTGGATGATACCGTGAGAGGGCGGGGTTCCTTCCCCTTCGCTCAGGATGGACACCGCCCCTACAAGAGGAAAGATATGCTCGACAAACTTAAAGGCATTGAAGGACGCTACGAACAACTCGGCAACGAACTGCTTGAGGTGGGAAACAACTATCAGCGCGCGGCTGAGATCAACAAGGAACGAGTGGACCTGGAGGAGATCGTCGAGAAGGCGCGGGAATACCGTCAGGCGATGAAAAGCCTGGAGGAAGCCCGGACCATATATGAAACCGAAAAAGATTCGGAACTGGTCGTTCTGGCGGAATTGGATATTGAGGAATTAACGCCGAAGATCGAAGAGCTCGAAAAACAGATCAAGGGCATGCTTGTCCCCAAAGACCCGCGCGATGACAAGAACGTCATTGTGGAAATCCGCGCAGGGACAGGCGGCGATGAAGCTGCCATCTTTGCAGGCGATCTGTTCCGTATGTATACGCGTTTCGCAGATGAACACCGCTGGAAAAGCGAGATCATGTCTGAGAATGCCATCGGCGTGGGTGGATACAAGGAAGTCATCTTCGAGATCCGTGGGAAGGGTGCGTACTCGAAACTTAAGTATGAGTCAGGTGTGCACCGCGTGCAACGTGTGCCGGCCACCGAGTCGCAGGGACGCATTCACACATCCACTGCAACTGTTGCCGTGCTGGCGGAGGTGGACGAAGTGGAAATAGAAATTCCCGAAAGCGACATTGATATCGAAGTGTACCGTTCATCCGGAGCGGGTGGTCAGAATGTGCAGAAGAATTCAACCGCCGTGCGGCTGACCCACAAACCCTCTGGCATGGTAGTGACCTGTCAGGATGAACGTTCGCAATTGCAAAACAAATTACGCGCGCTCAGCATTTTGCGTGCACGCCTTTATGCGATCGAGGAAGAAAGACGCCGCGCCTCCATCGAATCGGACCGCCGCTCGCAGGTCGGTACAGGTGAACGATCCGAAAAGATCCGCACGTACAATTACCCACAGAACCGCGTGACCGATCACCGCGTGGGCTTGTCCAATTACAACCTGCCCGCCGTAATGGATGGTGATATTGACGGATTCATCGAGGAACTGTCCACACGCCATGAGGCGGAACGCCTTGCCGCAAGCGGCCTCGACGACGACGGCGATTAATTTTCACGACAAAGGACACAAAGTGGAAAACCGACTGGCTCATTCCCTTCGTGACCTCACCTGCACTGCACCACACCTGCCCTGGCGGGTGGTGCCTGGGAACACAGTGCAGAGCAAGTGTTGTATCCTTTGTGTTTAATGAGGAGCAGACCATGAACGAAAATCCCGCGTTCGGCGCTGACCTGCAACCTTTTATGGGCATTCCCTCCTTCATGCGCTTGCCGGCCACGCGCGAATTAAAGAATGTGGATGTTGCCGTCATGGGTGTGCCATTCGACAGCGGCACATCCTATCGCACAGGGACGCGCTTCGGTCCAAGAAAGATCCGCGAAGCATCATTGATGATCTGGGGGCACAACTCCACGCTCAATGTCACACCGTTGAAGAAACTCAAAGTTGTTGATTACGGCGATGTATCGGTAATTCCAACCTCCATCGAATACACGATGACCGCCATTACAAAAGCCGCCAGCGAAATCATCGAAACAGGGACAACACTCATCACCCTTGGCGGTGACCATTCCATCGCCCTCCCACTTTTGCGCGCCCACGCAAAGAAACACGGACCCGTTTCCCTCGTCCACATCGACGCGCACATTGACACATGGGAAGCGGAATTCGAAGCAGTTCCATACAGCCACGGTACACCGTTCCGTTATGCCTTGCAGGAAGGCTTGATCCGAGAAGGCGAATACATGCAGATTGGTATTCGCGGACCTGTCAGCGGTGAGAACGATTATGAAGATGCAAAAGAACTTGGCGCACGTATTGTTACCATCCACGAAGTGATGGAAAAAGGCGTGAAGGAAGTTCTCAGGGAAGTCCACGAACGCATGAAGGGACCATTGTATGTCAGTATCGATATCGACTCTGTTGATCCCGCTTACGCACCCGGCACCGGCACGCCTGAAGTCGGCGGTCTTTCAAGTTATCAACTGCTCCAACTTGTGCGCGGACTGCATGGACTGGACTTGATCGGCTTCGATCTGGTGGAAGTCTCGCCTCCTTACGACCACGGCGACATTACCGCCATCCTTGCATCGAACATCGCGTTTGAGTATTTGTCACTGCTTGCGCTCAAGAACGGATGAAATGCCCCCGCTTCTTTCAGACATCATGACCCGCCTTATCTCAATAAGCGATACCCCTGCCCTGGACGCATCCGTCCTCATCGCCCATATCCTGAACAAGCCCCGCACCTGGGTCGTGGCACACCCCGATATATCTCTCACGACCGAACAACAAAATCATCTGAAAAATTCAATCACAAGATTGGAAAGCGGTGAACCACTCCCCTATGTACTGGGACGTTGGGATTTTTTCGGCATGGATTTCATTGTCACACCCGATGTATTGATCCCTCGCCCCGAAACCGAACTGCTCGTTGAAAAAGCCATCGCGTGGTTGAGCAGGCATCCAACACAAAGTTCAATCGCTGATGTGGGGACAGGCTCGGGCGCTATTGCAATCTCCATCGCGGTCAACGTACCAGACGGAAAAATTCTGGCAACAGAGATATCTCAAAAAGCATTGCAAGTTGCTAACCAAAATGCCATAAAACATGGCGTGGACGGTAAAATTGAATTCATGCAATGCGATCTCCTCCCCGACCGCTCAGGAAAAACCGCAGATCGATCAACCGTTGATTTGATCTGTGCCAACCTGCCATACATACCAACCCGAACGATGCTAGATCTGCCAATTTATGGCAGGGAACCAACCCTTGCTCTCGATGGCGGAAATGATGGGTTTACCCTCATCCGCAAACTGATGGAAATCGCGCCGGAACACCTCTCGCCCCATGCATTTATGCTATTGGAGATAGAAGCCTCGCTCGGCGATCAAGCCCTTCAACTTGCACATGCCATGCTCCCCAACGCGAACGTTCACCTGCATCAAGACCTCACAGGGCGCGACCGCCTGCTCGAAATCGAATTTCCATGAATACCCGCATCATCCCATCAGACGACCCTTTCGTGTACAAGATCGCGCTGGAAGTCCTCAAATCAGGAGGCCTAGTTGCCTTTCCCACCGACACGGTCTACGGTGTTGGCGCACTCGCATTCAACAGTGAAGCGGTTAAATCGATTTACAAAGCCAAAGACCGTCCAGGCGAAAAGGCGATCCCCGTTTTGATGGGCGAGATCATGGACACGGTCAAAGTCACACTTAATTTTCCACGCACTGCCAGGATACTTGCCTCCCGCTTCTGGCCCGGACCTTTGACCTGCGTCCTCCCCAAAAAGCCCACACTCCCCGAAGCCGTCACTGCCACTTCCACCGTTGGCGTGCGGATACCAGACCATGCCGTAGCCCGGATCTTGTTGCGCTCATCAGGTCCCATGGCAGTGACATCTGCCAATATCTCGAACCAGCCCAGTCCTACCACGGCTGAAGAGGTCCTCGCCCAACTCAATGGACGCATTCCCCTCATCATTGACGGTGGCAGAACGCCGGGCGGAATCTCGTCCACAGTTGTGGATTGCACAACAGATGAATTGAAGATATTGCGTGAAGGTCCAATCTCGATTCAGGAACTACTTTCTGTACTTTAAACCCCCATTTCAGTCTTTCCACAATATAAATATAAAATTAATTTTCGAGCGAAAAACTCTTAATCTTCTTTCAGGTTTTGTTCAGGTTAGATTTAAGCGCCTGAATATAATAACAAGTGCATTCTCCTATCAAACCGCCAATGGCTCGGGCAAGCCAAAGGCGGTTTGGGTTTTTAAAGCAACTTCGTCATTGCTTCGTTGCTCGAGGCGCAACCCGCAATGACACTACGATAAAGGCCACGTCGGCTGGACATCCATATCCAATCCAGACACATGCCCCAGCGCGTAGCGGTAATATCCCGCCGCGGCGATCATGGCGGCGTTATCGGTGCACAACGAAAAAGCGGGGATATTAACCTTGAATTCTGATTGAGAAGTAAAAATATTCCTCAATGCTCGATTGGCAGAGACACCACCAGCCACGAGGATTTCCTTCGCGTTGAATTCGCGCGCAGCCTGCACGGTCTTATCGAACAATGTTTCAACAACCGTTTTCTGAAATGATGCGGCAAGGTCTTCCACAGGCAGGGATTTCTGCTTCTTCTTCAAGCCATTGACTTCATAAAGGACAGCCGTCTTCACTCCGCTAAATGAAAAATCATATATGCCGTCCAGTTTTGCGCGTGGGAATTTGAACCGGTTTGGGTCGCCGCCTTCCGCCGCCTTTTGGATGGAGGGTCCGCCTGGGTAGGGAAGCCCAAGGAGGCGCGCCACCTTATCGAAAGCCTCACCAGCCGCATCGTCCTGTGTGGAGCCGAGACGTTCGTATGTCAAATGATCAGTCATGAGATTCAGTTCAGTGTGTCCGCCCGAGACGAGTAACGCCATCAACGGGAACTGCGGTTCAGGCGGGACCGATTCACCTGCGTTATAAACCCACGATGAATAAATGTGTCCTTCAAGATGATTGACACCCACAATGGGCAGGTTCGTTCCGAGGGCAAGTCCCTTTGCCATGTTCATACCGACTACAAGAGAACCAGCCAGACCCGGACCACGCGTAACGGCGAGCGCGTCGATATCCTTGAGCGTGATGTTCGACTGGGTGAGCGTTTGTTCCACAACCGGGATGATGCTCAGCACATGCTGGCGGGAGGCAACTTCGGGATACACACCACCGTAACGGGCATGCATCTCCATTTGCGATGCAACCGTGGAGGCAAGAAGCGCGCGTCCATTTTCGATGATGGCGCAGGCCGTTTCATCACAGGAGGATTCGATGGCAAGGATTCGAGCGGGAGGTAAATTTGTCATCTTATAAGTGTCTCAGAAAACTATCAGGATTATCCAAAAAATCTTTCGTCAACTGGACGTGTTCAAGTTCGGTATATTTTACTTCCTTCACACGACCTTCATGGAACTGAAGGATCTGTGCATCGGGAAACGCCAGAATGATGGGCGAATGTGTCGCAATGATAAATTGTGCATCCTCCTGCACCATCTGTTTGACTGCAGAGAGGAAGGTCAACTGACGCATCGGGGATAGCGCGGCTTCGGGCTCATCGAGCAGGTACAAACCGCCTGGGACAAAACGCGCCTGGAACAAGGTCAGGAAGGATTCGCCGTGTGAGTAGTTGTCGAGGTCTTTTCCATAGCGATTCTGAATCGCAGCGAGTTGACCTTGATAAGCGGAGCGTGCCAGATCTGCTGCATACTTGGAGCGATCTTTGTAGTCACGGTCCACATTGACCATTTCTTCTTCCAACTCTTCGCGCGTCGCTCGCATGGACTTGGCATACCCGAAGAAGTCTTCTGCACGCAGGAAAAAACCTTTGCGTGTACGCTTTGTCCATGTGAGGCGGAAATATTTTGCCAGCTTCCGTATCGGAGCAAGCGTTTTATCGGTTTTAACGCTTTCAGCACCGACAGTGATCGATTCCACTGCACAGGCAATCGTCTCCAGAAGCGTGGACTTGCCCGATCCGTTCTCGCCAACAAAGAAAGTGACTGGAGAGGCAAACTTCAATTCCCGCAATGACCTGACAATCGACAGATCGAACGGAAAAGAGCCTTCATCCTGCTTACTGAATTCACGAACCTCCAAAGACCGGAGATGGATCATCCAATTTACGATTTACCAGTTACTTCTTCTTCCACTTTTTCATCGGCAGGACAAAGTCATATGGATATTCGGCAAGCAATTCAAACTCACCATCAGGGCTTACATAGTAAGTGTCTTCGATGCGAAAACCCATCCCCTTCTCGGGATAGTACAACCCAGGCTCGATGGTGATGACAACTCCTGGTTTGAGCAGATTGTTTCCCCCAGCCATCATCAGGCTGGAACCTGGACGTTCGTGGATGTTCAAGCCAACGCCATGCCCCAAACTGTGGACATATCCTTCCAATGGATTCTTGGTATTCAATTGTGTCTTGTGTCCCTTTGATTCAAAATATTCGCAGGTCATTCGTTGGTAATCAACGAAGTTGGCATTCAGATCAAGGTTTTCGATCGCCTTCCGATAGATCTCATGGACCTCGTCATACATCGCAATTGCTTCAGGTGTGGCATAGCCCAAACTCCAGGTACGCGTGAAATCGTAGAAATATCCGCCGCCCTTCTCAGCAGGGAAGATATCAAAGACGATTGTCTTGCCCAAAGTAACCAGGTCATCAGGAGCGCCTGCAGAATGCGGAACCCCTGCGTCACGCCCAATCGCAAAGATGACACCTTCCACATCCACTGCGCCGCGTTCCGCAAGCCAGAGTGCAATCTTGCTCTTCACATCACCAATGGTGAGCGGACTGCCATCTTCCTTCAACAGCACTTCGTCACTGCGCACATCCGATGAAGTCAGCAGCTCCTGCACCATTCCAACCACTTCCGTCGTCACCGCTCCCATCTGTCGGATGCGTGCCACTTCCACTTCCTCCTTGGTCTCCATGGCTTGCAGGATCACAGAGTTGAATCCCGATTCACCAATAAACTCGATCTCAGGCATGAGTTTCATCAATTTGGTCATCGTCCCAAATGTGTTCGAGAACTCCACCTTGCCGAAGACTGCTATGCGCCCCTTTGTCAAGCCAAGATCAGTAAGTATCTTTTGGAAGCGCAAGGCGTTGACTGTCTGCATGTCACCATTCGCTTGTTCCAGAAAATCTTGCATGGGATACTCGTTATACGAACGCGTCTTGAGCCCGCTCTTTGCGGCTTCGTCGCGCTCCATCTCGTTGTAAAACAGAACGGGCTCTTCACTTTGTTTCTTCACAAGCAGCGCGCCGCTGACATGTCCACCGCCGACCAAATAATACATCGGCGGGTTGTTCTCCGCATCGCCCAGGATCATGATCGCATCCAGGTTTCGTTCCTTCATCAAGGCATCAAGGTCTGATTTCACAGTAGGCTCCTCAGTATGGATAATAGCTTTTCACCCTGCTCTTCGTGGATAGTTCGCGGATCAAAAAATATCTGATCGTTCTCAACCCGTGCGATGACTGGCGGATTCGCCTCTCGCAATTTTTTCAAGAACTTATCTGGCGACTGGACATTCAGCGCCAAAACATACGTGGACATGGTCTCCTCAGGCAGACTCCCACCCCCCACAGTGGATTCGGACCTAACCACCTCTCCCTGCCCTATCGCCTCCCGCCACGCTTCAGCTCGCCCCCGGACCTGCTCCAGCGTCATGGACATCATTCTCACGATTGGTATTTCCCGCTCCGCCTCATCTTTGAGATAATGAGTCAGTGTGGCAGTGAGACCCGCCAGGCAGGTCTTATCCGCTCTGACAGCGCGTGCCAATGGATGCTTCTTGACCTTATCCAGCAAATCCTTTTTGCCAACGATGATTCCCGCCTGCGGACCACCCAGCAATTTATCCCCCGAAAAGCAGACAATATCCGCACCCGCCGCAAGGGATTCCTGCACAGTGGGTTCGTGGGCGAGTCCGTATTTGGCGGTGTCAACCAAAGCACCTGAGCCGAGATCATCCACAACAATGACATTCCTCATATGGGCAGCTTCGACGATTTGACCGAGTTCAGGCTCCTCGGTGAAGCCAACGATCTTGAAGTTACTGCGATGTGCCCGCATGACAACAGCCGTTTTCTCTTCGAATGCATCCTTGTAATCAGAAAGTCTGACCTTGTTGGTCGTCCCCACTTCCACTAGCTTTGCGCCTGATTGCTTCATCACATCGGGTACACGGAACCCGCCGCCAATTTCCACAAGCTGCGAACGGCCAATGACCACACGCTTTCGGTTTGCCAGTGCAGATAAAACGAGTAAAACAGCAGAAGCGTTATTATTGACAACAAGCACCGCTTCGACATTCAACAATTTCTGCAAAATGGCTTCGGCATGGATCAATCTCGAACCGCGCTTGCCCTTGAACAAGTCATATTCAAGGTTGGAGTAATTTGAAGCAACATCCCCCATCGCTTGTATGGTGGCATTCGATAAAGGTGCACGTCCCAGATTTGTGTGGAGGATGACTCCTGTGGCGTTGATGACAGGCAGGAGCGTCGAAGCTGTCCATACGGAGAGGTGGGATTCGGCTTGGGATAGGATCAGGTCAGTTGAGGGCAGGGCAGTTTCAGGGTCCGCCTTGAAGCGTGCGCGGGTTTCGTCCAAGGTCAATCGAAGCGCATCCAGAGTCAGCGGGCGACCAAACGCCTCGATGAGATGAGTCGCATTTTGTAACAGCTGTTCAACAGAGGGAAGGTCGCGCAGGCTATTCATCTTCTTCCTGAACGGGAGGTTTCCAGTGAGATCGTTCTCGCATACGGATGAAGTATTCGATGGCAAGAAGCCCGCCTGCGAGGCTGAGGATCACGTAGACTGTGACAAGGCGACCGAGTTGAAGCCAGGCAAGGGTGGCACCGTACACGCCAAACCACATTGCCTGCCGAACGATGACGCTCGCTTCGGCAGGGACTTCATCCGGGAAACGTTTATGGAAGAAGTAAATGATGGGAAGGACTGTGCCTGTGAACGCCATGAGGGTAAGGACAAAAAATCCCCAGCGGGGCCAGACATAGGGAAGTGTTTGTGTAATGATGTAATACAAGCCACCCCAGCCAACGAGGAGGAGGATCAATGCAGAGATTCCAAAAGGTTTGAATTTGAGTTGTTCATCCATTGGAGTGAATTATACTGTGGGAGCGGGAAGTGGTGAGTGGGAAGTGG
>CAYTDB010000004.1:75277-86368 GCA_964436455.1 uncultured Anaerolinea sp.
GGGAAGTGGTGAGTGGGAAGTGGAAAGTGAACAGTGATTGATGATCAGCTGGCGGAAGATAGAAGAAATGAAAGAGGTCAAAATGAATGTTTCGGATGCAATACGAACCAAGAGAGCGGTCAGGAAATTCAAAGAGGATGCTTTGCCCGACGACATTGGGAAAGCGATCTTGAACGCAGGACGCAGATCGCAGTCGTCGAAGAATGAGCAGGGATGGCAGTTCATTGCCATTCAGGATAAAGCTATTTTGAAGGCGCTATCCGAATGTGGTCCGTGGGCGGGACATCTGGCCGGTGCGGCGTTGGGAGTTGCGATTCTTACGCCTGATCCGCTTGGAAAATTCCAGACGATGTTTGATGCGGGTCAGGCAGCGGCATTCATGCAATTGGCGGCATGGGAGTTGGGAGTAGGCTCGGTCCCTGCTTCGATCTATGAGCCAGAGAAGGCGCGGGAGATCTTGGGATTTCCTCCCGAGTGGCATTTGCGGATCGCGTTGTCGTTTGGGTATCCGTTGGAAGAGGAAAAGTTGACTTCCGCGCCGAAAAAGGGTGGAAGACGTGAGTTTGATGAGGTTGTTCACTGGGACAGGTGGTAGTTGTGGTCTCGATACGTTCCTCGCTACTGCTCGGAACTACTCGACCACCGTTACTTCCCTGGGTCATCCTCTATCTTTCCTGAGGGGGCGATATAGCGCGTTTGTTTGTAGGGTTTGAGCTGCTCCGCCAGGTTATCCTGTAACAAGTGACCCGACTCGTGCATAAGCGTGTCGTGATTGTAGTCATTAAGCTTGACCATGCTGGCAAGGCAGGGAAAGTGATGATGGAAGAGTCCAGCTCTTTCTTCAGCCTGATCCGCGGAAATACCGATCAATTTTTCCGCAACGTGACGGGCACAGCCGCACACCGCGTCACGCTGGACAGAGGCTGAGGTAATGGTACGTGACTCCTCGTCAAGGGTGAGGCGGATGTCGGGTTGTCCAAAATATTTTGCGAACTCACTGATCACTTCGCTTTGATAGGTTTCGCGCTCACGACGGGTGACTTTGTAATCGGTTTGGGTCAGGGAGCAGAGCGGCTTGGGAGTCGCGCAGGCGACATTCATGCGTTCGAGCCAACCCCGTAATTGACGCGCCAATCCGCGCGGAAGCCACGCTTCACTATCCACTGCTGCAATCACGCCGCGCGCACCCGTCATTTGGGCGATCTCGGGAATCAACTCAGCCACGGACTTGTTCTCCGCAAAGGACAGGATCAGGTCACATGGATTGAAACTCTCGGGCAGGAAATCTTCAGGGTAATCAATGATGAGCGGAAAGGCAGCAGGTGCACGCCATGATTCGATGCTCCAGCCTTCGGGACTGTGTTCGAGCAGATTGTTCACGTGGCGTATGCCGTATTCACCTGAGATGATCGCAAGGATACGCATGAAAGTATTGTATCGTAATGATAAAAATACTCTGTAACAAAAGTCACATTGGGTCGGAAAGAGCTATCAAATTGATAAAATAGGGACAGTCGAGTTGTCACTGCACAGGAATGACCATGGAATATCCTTTCTCAATCGCCCTTGTAGATTATCTGCCTGTCCTCTTTACAGCCATTGGGCTGATAAGCATCGCGCGCATGGTTTTGCATGTAGACGCACGGCAGGGAAGGCTGGCATTTATTGGAACAGTACTGACCGTATCAGGAGGTTTCTTCAAGGCAACCTGGAAGCTCATTCTCGCAAGCTCAAATGGCACAATGGACATCACCTGGATGGACAACAGTCTTTTTGTACTGATGGCACCGGGCTATACCCTATTGGCATGGAGTGTCTGGCAAACTGTGCAAACGGTGCAAGGAAAAAAGACCTATCACGTCTGGTATCCTCCATTCGTAATCATTGCCGTGATGTTCTCAACATCCATTCTCCTGTTCCTAACGCAGCCTGATACTCCCGCATGGGAGAGGATGTTGTTAAGTATCATGGTGCTGGCTACTATAATCACCGGATTATTCTTGATCGTATTTGGATTTCGTCAGGGACTCCCCATTGCAGGCTGGTTATTCGTTATAAATCTTGTTGGAGTATTGATACTCAACGGACTCGCGCGGATCAACGTGCAGACCATTGCTTTGCAATGGATCGAGGAAGGCATAAACACAGTTTCCTGGCTGGCGTTTGCCATCGCCGCAAGTCAGATCTATGGCTATACCCGGATATATTTCGGTGTAGATCCTGAAAAAGTGAAATCTGTTATTACTGCATAAGGGATCGGGCTGCAAGGTGGGATGGCTTCAACCTTGCAAGGACGGCACGATGATCAGAATGGGGGCCATCGTGCGCATCGATGTGTTTTACGTCCACAACCTGCCAGGAGGGTTCGCCGGGCTGCAGGAAGATATAATCCAAACGGTGACTGAGGAATACGCCGCCCCAGGGCCACTTGATCTCGTGGGTGGAGGCTGGTTCGTGTTCGTAGATCTCACGGAAAGTATCCTGCCAATACGAGCGGACGTGCTTGATCTGATGCGTATGTTCGGGGACATTGAAATCGCCAGCGATTATGGCGGAACGTCCCGATGAAAGTTCATTCACCCAGCCATGCAACTCGCGCAGCTGTTTTGCGTTTTGTTTTCTTGCCAATCCAAGATGCGCAGAGAACGCCACGATCTCGCCGCAGGGAGTATCCACTTCCACACCCAAGGCAACTCTGCGCGAAAAGGGATTGTGCGCCTGGCTCATCTGACGAACGAACGGGAGTTTTTTCATGGGAAAGCGGCTGTACACGCCCAACCCTTCTTCAAAACCGAGTTTTCTTGAACCGTTGGCACGTGTGTAGACGTGTGCCATTTGCAGTCGTTGCCCAAGCCATTCATCCACGTAGAAGGACTCAGTGCGTGCAACTTCCTGAAGCAGAATCAAATCTGCCTTTTCGGACTGAACCAACTCTGCAAAAGATTCGAGCCGTTTTTGTAATCCACGGTGACGGGGAAAATCGTGCCAGAGATTGGCGCTCATAACCGTTATAACATTCCCACATCCCTCCGCAGGGATGGGATACGGTTCACTCCGCAGGGACACCTGTCCCGCCGACTTGGCAACGGAGATGGCAACTTTGGCAAATCCCGGCAGACGATCATGCCCGATCCAATTCAGCAGGCGTTTGACCGATGACCAGAATTGTTTGTAGATTTTCGGATGCTCCTCCCCCTGCGGTTGGATGTAAAGATGTTGTCTATCTTGCAATGTGACTCTTGATTCCTTCTTACTTATGTATGGCGTCCACGCAGCATGGACGAGACCCCTGAAATGAACTTGGGAACGATATCCCGTGAGAAGCGCTTCCAGTTGATGGTCAGTGCGACGAGTACCCAGATGACCATCCAGATTCCGCTTTCAGGGATGACATGCAGGGCAGTGATGATGAACCAGAGGTAGATGGGAGTCTGGGCGAGCATAAGCAGGTTTTTGTCCAGCCCGAAGCGCCAGAGGATCAAGATCCAGCCGAGGATGTACCAGAATCCGAGCACGAAGCCTAGGTATCCCGCAGCGATCAGGTAGATCCCCAAACAAATGGACATGAACGCGTCTACGTAGATGTCGCTGGAGCCGATCCATGTACGGCGTGGATTGCGGCTGCGCTTGGCGATGGTGCCGTCGACAAAGTCGCCCGTCCAGTCGAGGAGCATGAGCGTGACAGCGGCAGGGAGTGCGTCCGTGCCCTGTGTGAAACCGAGCCAGATGATGACAAAGCCCAGCAAGCCCCGCCCGGTAGTGATGAAGTCTGCGACCAGTTTCGCGTCGAACATACAGACCTCCTCTCCAAAGCTCCAGATTCATTGTAGCAAATTCGGATTGGATTTGTATTAACGCAGAGTCACACTGTTATGACGAGGCGGTTCAGGAGTAATATTTCATGTATCATCTCGAAAATCAGGGGCAGGCAAGCGAATAGGATTGCTTCTGCATGAGTTTGTGAGCGGCTTTTGTAATTAATTCGGAAAGCGGTGGGATACCTTTTTTCTTCAAGACGCGGTCACGCACATATTCGTAGAAACTGACGTTCAATTTTTCACCTGCACTGCATCCGCAGCGCGGTGCAAGTGTCGTGGTGGCGGCTAAGGTCATGAAGGTGTCCCAGGCTTGTTTTCTTTCTTCCGTGCGTGGTCCAAAACTGACGTCTCGCTTGCGAACACGCCCGCGCGCACCCAGTTCCGCCGGATTGTTGTGCAGCGGCAGTTCTGGAAACTTCAAGACCCGTAACAATGCGTCTTTGTTCGAGCGGGTCGAAGCCATCCGTTTGTCCAACTCGGCGTACCCGCTGGGAGTGCCGAACAGAGTGTCAAACTCCGCTTCCAAGCATAGCGCTTCCTGCGCGGCAGGATGCTGGCGATACTCGAGCAGTTGGTCATAGTAAGCCCAGAAACGCGTCAGAAAATCTTGGTTCGACAAGCGCAACACTGACCCCACATGAGATTTGATCCTGTCAACACCATAAGATCCACTCTCGATCTTTTTAATTCATTGAAGATACCCGATAAAACAAATCAGAATTGCTCGAAAACTGTAACCTGCTCTTATTGACAAAGCCTGTTTTTTTCTATATGATGTAATTACAAGTTACATCCGAGAATGAGTCGTTTTTTTGGAGATTTGATGAGAGGACTCTGGTGGGTTTGAATTTCTATTTGCGCGGTCAGCTACAAGTGAAATGGAATGATTGCGTGTTGGATATTCGGCCAGGATCATTCCATGGGGCTAGTAGTTGTCATGGATAATGTTCTAGATTTCATCTTGTTGTTTTTAAGCCAATTCGCCGGAGGTCCGGGTCCGGCGGAAAATAATCTGGTGCGTTTCGGCTTGCCGGCCATTTTATGGGGGCTATTGTTTTATATCGCCTGGACACGGCAGCGCTCAGAAGATCTACCGCGTGAAAAATTGCTGGTGTGGGGATTTGGACTTGCGCTCTTGCGTGAGCTCTATATGTTCAGTCAGATGACGTACCGCTTGCTGGGTGGTAGTGATGTTGAGGTCAAGTGTGATGTCTTCCAACCCCTGGAGCACGGTCTGGCGATGGCTGCCATGATTGTAGTCGCAGGTGCTTTTCTGTCCTATATCCTGGAAGATCAAAATCTATCAAAGCGCTACCTGCAATGGGGGATAGGCATTACACTTTTTATGTTTATTCTCACTTCATGGATCTGGCCCCACCAGCTCGCCGATAATCCGCAGATCAAATTTCACCAAACATGGGCGGCCTGGCTTTTTCATGTCCCCCTGTCCATTCTCATGGGCATTGCGGTATTCCTGATATTGCACAAACGAGGTTGGCTGCGTAATATCGTTTCCGCGGCTTTGACCCTTTACCTAGGCAGTGAGTTATTGTTGTTGTTAAACTATGCCACGGATCGAAAATACAACACAATTATCTGCCCAATTGGCAACAGTATACATATCCTTGCTGTACCTCTTTTTGGTTATGTATACCTGCACGAGCAATCCCTAGAAAAAAAGAAGGCCGAAGAGTCGCTGCTGGTCTACAAAAGCCATCTGGAAGACCTGGTCAGCGAACGCACTGCTGAGCTGACCGATTTAAACACCCAGCTCAAACAGGAGGTTTTCGACCGCACCCAGGCAGAGAAAGCTTTGGAACGTGTAACGCGCCGTTACGAGCTGATCCTCGAGTCAACCGGGGAGGGCATTTGTGGGATTAATCCCCAAGGAACTGTAACCTTCGCCAACCCGGCGGCAGCCCAAATTTTGGGTTACGCTATCACGGAGCTGGTCAATAGTCCTGGCTACTCCATCTGGCACCGAACCCAATCCGAGGATAAACCGCACCCCCTGGAGACCTGTCCGATCTACAAGGGACACAGCCAAGGCGCCCAGAGTGGCGGTGATGATGAATTCTTTTGGCGAAAAGATGGCAGTGGTTTTCCGGTCCGTTATTTCAGTAACCCTGTATGGGAGGAAAATGAGCTGGTCGGTTCAGTCCTCGTTTTTCAGGATATCACGGAACGCAAACGCCACGAAGCCGAGATAGCCCAGCGTAATACCAGTCTGGAAATCCGAAACTCAGTTGCAGCGATATTGAGTCAGTCGCTGGTGATAGAGGAAAATTTACGCAAGGTCATAAAGCTTTTACAAGATGAGATGGAAATGGAATATGGACTGATATTCCTGCGAGAGAATGATAGCGGCAATCTAATTCCCCACATAAGCAGTGGATCACTGTCAGAGCAGGAAATCCAGGCATTTACAGAAAATAATTGCGCCTGCCAACCCAGCCTGATTAAGGCATGGACTCAGAACCGGGCTGTCACAACCCAATTATCGAAAGATGCCATGGCGGATCAAGCGTTCTGCAGTTGTCATCCGAATTTCCGCTGCCTGATCACCGTGCCATTGGTTTCAAAAGGTCAGACCGTAGGTCTGCTGTCGTTGGCAAGCTGGCAGATCACCTGCGTTCAGCCCAAACAGGTGGAAACGCTGACCGCCATTGGCTTGCAGATTGGTATGGCAATCGAAAATGCCCATCTGTATCAGGTTGCATCAAACCGATCTGAGCAGCTCTCCCGCTTGCATGAAGCCAGTTTTTCTCTGATCACTACGCTTGACTTTGATCATGTTACCGTTGAGATTGCCCGCCAATCTGCCTGGCTGTTAAGGAGTCAAATGGCTGGCGTCATCCAGCTGGATAGGCAGAGGGGCGAGTTTGAATTAACCGCTGAATTTGGCTTAAGTAAAGCAGAGCAACAGATTCTGCTGGATGACTTTCCAAGGTGGACATTTCTCACCGACCTTGTGACCCAGCCCAAAACAATCATCATACAGGACGCGATGGATGATCACATGTTGCCTGATGGAGCTCGAGAGAGACTGGGCCTGTCGGCGATCTTGATCACCCCCATCTGGTCCTCAGAGAACCCGGAGGAGTTCATCATCGTTCTGGAAACGAACGCTCCCAGACGGTGGCGCGAGCCTGAAATTGAGTTAATCGAGAATCTGGCGAACCGGGCTGCGGTCGCATTGATGAATATAGACTTACATCATCAGCGTGAAGTGGCGGCTGTGCTCGAGGAACGACAGCGCATCGCAGCGAACATGCATGATGGGCTGGCTCAAACACTCAGCCTTCTGGGCATACGCGTGGATCGGATGCAGGAAATCATTGAGGATGATTCGAATGCGAAAACCAAAGAGTTCCTCGGTGATATTCGGGATGTAGTCACCTCCGCCTCAACCGAAGTCCGGCGTTCAATCGCAACCTTGCAAGAAGCGCCCCGGCCACAACGCACATTTCAAGAACTGCTCAAGGCAATACTGGAAAATCTCCGCACTAACGCTGGAACTGTACTGCTGTTTAACCCAGGGGACCTCCAACCTCTCTACATCGTAAGCAAACAAACAGACCAGATTTTGCCCGCAGTTCGTGAGGCGTTGCTCAATGGGATTTATCATGCCCAGGCACGAACCATATCCGTCCGCCTGGAGGTGGCGCAGGAAAACGTTCGTCTAATTGTAGAGGATGATGGCATTGGTTTTTCTTTGGATTCCCCAGACCGGTATGGCGACCACTTCGGTTTGAGCATCATGCAGGCCAGAATTGCCCGGGTGGGAGGTCAATTTCAGATCGAGACTTCGCCTGGAAAGGGAACCCGGATAACACTGACATGGAGGCCAGAGTTTTCTGATCTACGGAACTCCAACCAAACCCCAGCTATGACTTTGCAAGCAAATGGTATAGGAACATGACACCCATTCGCGTCCTATTGGTGGATGACCACCAGCTTTTCCGGGAAGGATTGGCGATTATCCTGAATAATCAGCCTGATTTCCAGGTTATTGCAGAAGCAGGTGATGGTCTGGAAGCCCAAATCAAAGCTCGCAAATTAAAACCAGACCTGATCCTGATGGATGTCATCATGCCAGGCTGTGATGGGCTGGAAGCAACCCAGCTGATCAAGCAAGAAATGCCACAGACCATCATTGTGATGCTGACCGTGCGGGAAGAGGATGATGACCTTTTTCAAGCCATCCGAAACGGTGCCCAGGGATATCTGCTCAAAAATATCCGCTCAAAAGACATGCTGGAAATGTTGCGCACCGCCGCGCGCGGCGAAGCAGCCATCACGCCGGTCATGGGCAGTCGCATGTTGGAGGAGTTTCGCCGGATCAGCCAATTGGCAAGTCAGGAGCCACAAGAAATTGAAGCGCTGACACAGCGCGAGCTGGAGATCCTAAGCCTGGTCACAGCCGGGGATACAAATCATGAGATCGCGGCCAAATTACAAGTCAGCATCCACACCGTCAAAACCCATATGCGCAGGATACTGGCCAAGTTGCACCAGGAGCGCCGCTACGAAGCAGCCTTATTCGCCCTGCGAGAAGGGCTTGTCCCGCCAGTGGAGGATGATCATAAATAACCCGGTCAACTGCTCTCCAGGGAAGTTTATAAGCAAGGATTAGCTCTTAATTCGAGAGGGGTAATCCTCAATATGAAAATCATTATGAAAAGAGCGATTTAAAATCGCTCTTTTTTCATACCAAAGAACTGGCAGGAGTGATTGAACCGGACATGGTTTTTTCTTAAGCTGGAGTTGTAATAATATCATCGATCACTTCATGGAGAAGGAAGAAAATGCAACATCGTTCCATCGTTGAGTCCGCGAGTTCAGTTGTCTTGATCATCGGAAACACAGTGTTGATGGATGGCGTCGAAGCCTGCCTGCAGGATCTGCAAATGGATAACCTGGTTCATTGGAATGCCATCGGCACTGAGTTTGAAAAAGACCTGAAAGCATGTCACCCAAGGTTGATCATATTTGAGCGAGACGCTCCATGTGCAAACATTCTGCTTACCTTGCTCAAGGATAACCCAGGAACCCATCTGCTTGGCGTCGATTGTCAATGCCAACACGTACTAATCATGAACAGCTTTCAAATCCAAACCAGGTCAATGAACGATTTACAACGGATCGTACAGGATATTGCTGGCGGCAGAGCGTGGAGCCAGAAAGGAGGAAAAAATTGAGGTTTATCGAAAAACATCGCAGCCAGATCTCCATCCTAGAGATCTGAAACCGGCGCATCTGGAATGGATCATCTCTCCTGGGAGGGAGCCAGATGCATGAACAGTGGATTTTGATAGAGGAGAACAAAATGAAAAAAATTTCGTTATTCCTGGTCCTGTTCCTGGTATTAGCACTGGCTATTCCCGCCTATGCTAAAGGACCCGGTGGGGGAGGAGGAGGAGGGGGCAAACCACCAAGTGAAGCCAGCAACAATCTTTCCTATCCAGTAATCTGGGCGGAAGGTGTAACAAAGGTTTTACCCGGCGCGCCCGGAATGACACCAACCCTAAATGGGGTGTGGTGGTATCAGTGGGGCACCAATGGAACCGATCCTGATGTTACCCCGGCTAGTTGTGCGCCAGACCCAGACAATAATGAGTTTTGCGATGATGGAATACCATCACAATATGATTACACAAAAGTTCCCGGTGAACCCGCAGCCGATAACCCATTACCATTAGCCAAAGCATACCTGCAAAAAGATAAATATAACGTCTGGCAGGCATGGTCTGGAACGCCAGCCGAAGCCGGCGTAGACCAGGAAAACAGGAATATTTACGTGGATTACATTGATTGGGGTGATAACCTGGAGTCAGTGGATTGGTACACTCGCTCGCAGGTCCGGACCGAGGTGGTTTTATTCCAGGACTTGCCAACGTCTTACCTTGAATATCAGATGCGTCACACGAGCGGCTGGG
Organism: uncultured Anaerolinea sp.; assembly: GCA_964436455.1. GTDB lineage: Bacteria > Chloroflexota > Anaerolineae > Anaerolineales > Villigracilaceae > Defluviilinea. The sequence goes on from CAYTDB010000004.1 coordinate 85,035, forward strand.
GAATTGACGAAGTCCATGGCATGGCGACAGCTTTGGATAACTCACCCTTGCTTGGAGAAGGTTTGCGTGCAACAGTGTACTCAAACTGCGCCCGACTGACCATCCAGAAGCTTCTGGTGAACCGTGATGATCCAGCATTGGAGAACCTGATTTGGGTAGCAGGCGAAGGCTGGACAGAGCCGGAAGGATACCCTGAACTGATCAATCCTCACATCTTCAACGGCTCGGTCCATGAAGGTGGCGATGGACCGGGATACTATTCAGCTGAGATCAATGTAAAGGGTCGCATCATCTACGGCTACACCTGGAATGTCCGCAACCTAAATGATTTGACGGGCGTTCCTCCAACCGCAGCTGGTGATTACCGAATCACATTCAGTTTTGATGAAATCTGCGGAACCGCCTTACTCAAGACTTTCTTCGTGGCTGGCACAACACAAATACTCGTGCCTCTTGAAGAAGAGGTAGCTGCCGAGGCAGAACCCATTGATGAAGGTGGGGCAACCGCAATCTTACGAACTGACCTGAACCTAACCTACATCGACGTTCGCATTCTTGAGCGCGGTGGTGGCGGAGGCGGGAAACCCTAGCAACATCCTCGGTTCATAGGAGAATAACCAAAGAATCTCCATGAACCAACAACAGAATACAGGGACAGGGCGCAACACCACCCGTCCCTGTATGAAAAAACTTTCTTGAGAGCTTGGGAGGGCTTCCATGAAACACAAACTATATTCATTGCTGGCTGTTCTCATGATTCTTGTCTTGGGGGTATCCGCTGTACAAGCCGATGAAACGGATGTTGAGACCGAACTGGAGTTGGAGGAAGATTATCCATGGCTCTATCATGCCGAGCCCATGGACTTCAAGTTCGGCAACATGATTGACAGCCATCAGCAGTCACATCTTGATTCCAACGGTGTACTGCATGGGTTTATCTATATTTATGATACTGGCGAGGATACAATCGAAGGATATCCCATTGCAGAAAAAGCCCATTGTCCAACAGGTCCCTGCATGGTCGGTTGGGTGATCAAGGGAGTAAAAATAAGCGCGACTTTGGTCAACAAAAGTCCGCGCGTCTGGTGGATCGATCCGGCAGATTTACCACAGGAGCCGGGTTATTTCCACTTCCATTGGCTTGGCGCCCCTCACAGCCCGGGTGGTCCGAATGGGCTGGTTGTTGGACAGGAATATGAAGGCTATTTGATGAAGCGCATTTCCAAAACGTCGTTCTTTTGGCTGGGCGGTCCCGGTCAGGGAGGCGGCGGTCAGGGTGGAAGCGGAGGCGGATGTGGTGGCCATGATACAGGCGGAGGTGATGAGGGCGGCTG
>CAYTDB010000004.1:86468-88944 GCA_964436455.1 uncultured Anaerolinea sp.
CACACCGATGGCGGTTGCTCGGGTGGAGGCGGCGACATGGGTGGAGGCGATATGGGCGGGGGGTGTTCAGGCGACGACCATTCCGGCGATGATGGCGGCTGTTCCGGCGGTGGTGGAGACACGGGTGGAGGCAGTTCCGGGCATGGCGGCAGGCTCGTGATGGAAGGGCTTGACTCACATACGAACATTGTCACTGTGTGGGATGGCACCTGGCACGGCGATGGTTGTGACGATTGATCATATCTGATCTTTGAAACAACTTCCTGAGAAAAAACACTCCCATCCTGCGATGGGGGTGTTTTTGAGAAAGAGGTCAATATCGATAAACAAAAATCTTATTCGGCTTTTATCCGTCATAGAATATGAATCCAGCCTATTTCATGGCGAGGGGCTCATTTTCACAAGAGGACTTTCAAATCATGTTTGAAATCCATCAAACCTGTGATGCTCTCATAAAACTGGGGCCCTGGTTGTGTTGTTCAAGTTCAGAATTTCTGATCGATTATTATCTTTGCCGTCACTGCAAAAACCGTCTGATGGAAAGCATTACCTCATTTTACAGTGGAGGGAACGTTCTTCGCACCCGCGTCGAAAACAACGCCCCGCAAAATGCAATGCAGAAACTCTCACCAGAACAAAGGTGCGTGGTCGTCCTAAAGATCATAAAGGGGTTTTCAAACGAGGATGTGGCAGATTTATTAGCCAAATCCATTGGAACGGTAAAAAACATTCAAAACCGCACGTTGCTCATTCTTATCCATTTGTTGTATTCCGAATACGATCTTGTGTATACTTAAAAGGCGGGCTTTGATAAGGAGAATCTCTCATCTGGGATGCTGAGAATCTCGAAGTTTATTTTCGACCCGGGCAGGTTACCCCCCCAAGCAACCCGCCTCCTGTCGGGACCAAAGCCTGGCACTCCTTCCGGGATATGACCGTCATCCTGTTTTTTTTCCTACAAAATTCCTCACCAGAAATGTCATTAACACAATTGCGCCCGTATCTGGTACGCTATGAGTGCGTCATAGAAAGTGAGAGAAAAAGTGTCAAATGAGCAGGAACTTCTGCAAAAAGCGTCCAGAATGAACACACAAGCCCTGGCAGAGATTTACGATACCTACAGCCCGGGCATCTATCGCTATGGAATGCGCCTGCTAGGAGACATGTCACTGGCGGAAGACTGTGTAGCCGAAACCTTTGCACGCTTCCTGAAATCGCTGCAGGAACGGCGCGGTCCGCGCGATAATCTTCAGGCGTATTTGTACCGCATCGCCCACAACTGGATCGTGGACCACTACCGCAAGGACGGTAACACTGTCGAGTTGAGCGATGCCCTTCGAAGCGAAGCAGATGTCCCTGAGGAGGAAGCGGCACAGCGTATCCGTCAAAAACAGGTGCGTAAAGCAATCCGTCACCTTACACCCGATCAGCAACAGGTGATCGCTCTCAAATATCTGGAAGATTGGTCGAACGAAGATGTAGCGCGTGCATTGAAGAAACCAGTTGGAGCAGTCAAGTCGATCCAGCATCGCGCGCTGAAAAGTTTACACAAGTTACTGACAGAGAAGAGTTGATATGAAAGATCAAAGCGAATTTGAATCAGTTGCAAAGCAATGGCTTGAAGAGATCAAGTCAGTTCCGTCGCGTAATCCTCAGATGGCATCGCGTGGACGCGCCCAGTTTTTGGGCATGGCAGTATCCGCGAGTGAGCTCCCACGTCAGAAAGGGTGGATATCAATTTTCAGAAAGGAGCGATATGCTATGAACGTACTACTCTCAATCCTTGTCATCGCTGGTTTATTGTTCGGAGGTGGTGCAACTGTACGCGCGGCACAGGACGATCTACCCAATGAACCTCTGTACGGCTTGAAGACATGGACCGAAGACCTCAGCCTGCAGTTTCAGAACAATGGTGAAGAAAAAGTAAATCGCCTGATGGAACTCGCACAGATCCGCATTCAGGAGATGCAGCGGCTTGCTGAAGCTGGCGAGCCGATCCCCGATCAGTTGAGATTGCGGCTCGAACAGCACATCCATCAGGCACTGCAAATTTGTGTGAACCTGGATGACCCAACACTTGAACGCACCTTGTTAAGACTTCATGAACGCCTGCAGCAACAAGACCAGGATATGGCGCAGTTGCAGCTTCAGACCCAGGAGCAGTTACAACTCCAGACGCAGGATCAATTGCAGCTTCAAACGCAGGAGCAACAGCAGACTCAGGAGCAACTACGGCTTCATGAGCAAGAGCAGCTTGAGGAACAGATCCGCTTGATGTTCCGCGAGCGAATGCGATTGGTGGAAGAAGGACTGAACAATCACGAGACGTTCCGCTATCAGGTGCAAAACAACTTCCAGTACGGACAGGATGATGAAATAATCCCGCCTGCCCAGAATCAAAATCAAGAGCAGAATCAAAACCAGGAACAGAATGGTGAAACTAACCCTGATCCGGGTGGCAACTCCAACGACTCAG
>CAYTDB010000004.1:89044-106633 GCA_964436455.1 uncultured Anaerolinea sp.
GGCAGCGGAGGCAATTCCAACGACAACGGCAGCGGAGGCAACTCGAACGATAATGGCTCGGGTGGAGGCGGCAAACCGTAATCAGATATACAATATATACGGGCTCCCCGTCGCAGGATGACGGGGAGCTTTTTTTATTTAATCGTCGTCTCCGCCTCCTCCCCCACCTTCATCGTCTGGATTATTACTGTCATGGCAGGCAGTACAAGTGGCTGTGTGCAATGTCTGTGTATGACAATCCCGACATGAAGCGCCACCGTGATTCACGCCTCTCCCGCCTTCATCCGCAATACCAGGATGCGGTCCGCTATATCTCGTGAACCAATTCTCAGTGGAATGACATGAGGCACACTCGAACCCAAACATGCCCGCATGGTAGCCCGGGTCGCTATGACAACTTGCACAAAATGTCGGTAACCCATCAAATTGACCGGTGCTATGACATTTTTCGCACGGCAAAACTGTATGACGCCCCGTCAATGGGAAACTGCTTAAGTTATGGTCGAAGGTGGCATCCTTCCAATTGGATGGATTATGACACGCCGCACAATCCGTACCGTATCTACCTGCATGTTTATCATCCTGCTGATGACAGGAGTAACAATTCACCGAGGGAAAATCAGTCAGGTCATGGTCGAATTCTGCATTATCCCAATCCGACGGGTTATGACACATGGCACAATTTGATCCGTATAAACCGTCATGCCCATCCTTATCTTGATGACAGGAATAACAATCTGCAGGTGTGCCTATAAACACACTGTTTTGATGGCAGGACTCACAAGCCGTTTCCCCATGTTTACCTTCCAATTTGAAGACCGAAAGATCGTGATCGAACTTCGCAGGTTTCCAACCGTTCTCATTATGACAAGTAGCACAATCAAACCCATAACGACCCTGATGCGGCTCCTCCTCGCGGTGACAAGCCTGGCATTCCTGCAAAGCAGCTTGAAAATCTCCCAACTTGCGTACATTCGTATGGCACTTGGCACAATCCAGCCCATCATGTTTGCCGGAGAGTTTGAATGTAAAGTCAGCGTGGTTGAGATTTGAAACGAGACCATCAACACCATCATGGCAATCGAGACAGGCAGAACCATAAGACAGGGCATGTGCAGTCATGAGACTGAGATCCATCTGACGATGACATATGTCACAGGTTTGCAAATCAAAACTGGATATATCGTCCGCATGGCAATCGGAACAAATAAACGCTTCACGCGTGACCTTGAATTGATGCCCTTTCATCGAAAATCCCACAACCTCGTGCGGGAATGATCGGTCTCCCAGTTCGGTCAGTTTTGCATCAGGACCGCGGTGTTCGGGGTGACAAAATCTGCAGCGCAGATCCGGCTGCCCGGTCAGCATGGAACCGTGCATGGTCGCCACATCCTGCATCTGGAGTGCAATATTCCCATGGCAATCTACACAGCGTTCCTCCATTCGGGCTTTTTCCCACGGCGCAGTATGGCAGGCTTTACACTCCCCGCCGATCTCTGCATGAGATGTGACCCCCCCCAGCATCTCTCCGCTTTGCGCGTTCAAGGATCCAGGGCTGAACATCACCCCGCCCTGGGCATACACAAAACCAACGATGACAAACGCCGTAACAATCGCGGCAATGATCCCTGTCCCAGAAAGACAACCCAAGCGATTCCTGTGCATTCTCCCTCCGCATCTACTTCAGGAAGGTGGCGTAATACAACGCCTCACCGATGTGCACAAAGGCTGACACAAACAATGCCATGCCGATCGGGATATGAACCGTATGCCAGAGCGCCATCAGGCGGCGCGCCTGCTTAAGTGCTTCCTGGGAGAGTGTCCCTTCAATTTCGAGTCCATCCATTGTGCGCGGGATACGAGTGAAAATATAACGACCGATAAACCCACTGATAACGATAATAACTGTCAGCAAGGTGGTTGCACCCGCCAAACCGTTGAATTTCCATGAGGTATGAAGCAACACCATATACGGACCGACCAGCCCGGTAAAAATGTGGAGTTGCAACCAGGTGGACATCTTCCCCCATCTCACACTTCGACTCCGCTTGCGCAGGCTGTATAACGTTTCGGTCATCAACATGAAAATAAAGCCGACAATCCCCATCCCGTGACCGAACACTTCACTTGCGGGTGGTATTTCACGCGTAATTATGATAACAACTCCATAGATCCCCGTGATCAGTACCATCACCAGAAAAGCCAACCAAAGCTCTTTGTTTCCTCGAAGCATGGATCCTCCAGGTTTAAAGTTACGCAAGACTATTGTGTGACCAAAACTCTGCAATCACATCAGCGATTTTTGCATTCGGGACGAGCAGTCTTTCACGAATCGGCGAGATATCCATATTATTGGAGATGATCCTCTCAAGAGGAAAAGAAAGTTTCTGGTCGCCCATCACAATGGCTCCCAACAGAGTCTTCCCTCCAATCAAAAGACGCAAATGATTTACTTCAAACCCAGCTTGGGCAACGATGGCTTCCGGCAGGTGACGCCATGTTTCGCTATCGCCTCGCGCTATGCCAACCAAATCATCATCCCGCCCGCTTCCCACTGTTCCAATGATGGTTGTCGTCAGACCCGCAAGACGCGTCACATTGAATGGCACAGACTTAATATAAGCTGTCTCTTTACCAGCCATGTTCAATCCTGCGGTATATCCCTGTTGGCGGGCTGGCGTCCATAAGCTATCAAGCACAGCCTGCCCGGTGATGGGATCATAGACTTGTGCCACATCCCCAGCCGCATAAATATCGGGATCGATTGTCTGCAGGTGTTCATTGACCAGGATCCCGCGGTCAACTTCCAGCCCAGCCTGCTTCGCCATCTCCACGCGGGGACGTATCCCGATCGCGTATGCAACCAGATCACACCTCAATGTATCTCCATCTTTTAGGTGTACGCCCGTCACATAGCCTTTTTTCCCGATTATTTCAGTCATTTCAGCATGGTAACGTAATTTCACACCTTCTTCCTGAAGGCGATGTTCTACAATGCGCGATTCTTGCTTGTCGAGTACATTGCCCCAATAACGGTCACCGCGCAGCAAATAATGGACTTTTACTTTGCGAGCAACAAGTCCTTCCACCAGTTCCAAGGCAGTAATTCCACCTCCCACCACAACTGCGGTCCGCCCTCGCCGTGCATGCTTCAAAATTTGTTTCGCGTCTTCCATGTGATCGAGTTTGAGCACCCCTTCGAGATTCGAACCGGGGACTTTCAAAGAAACCGCCTGCGCGCCAACTGCGAGCAGCAAACGATCATAAGATAGTACTCCCTTCTCCCCCAACTCCAAAACATGCTGACCGCGGTTTATCCGCGCTACAGTCTCTTTGACATAACGAAACTTCAACTCACGGTAATCATTGGCAGTCTTTGGAAATAAGGCTTTATCGTGCAATTCGCCGGTCAAATAATAGGCAAGTCCGGGACGGGAATAATACCCATGAGGATCATTGCCTATCATCACAATTTCCCCGGCTCCATCCACGGACCGAATTGCCTCAATCGCCGCAATCCCAGCCACACCGGAGCCAACGATCGCGTACTTCATGATTTCCCACCTGCGGCGAACAGGTCTGTCTTCTCAAACCGCAACACCCCGCGCGGACAACGCGCCACACATTCGCCACAAGTCAGGCACTGGCTGTGAACGACAGGCTCGCTACGCCAGGCATGGGCGCGCACGTCAATGCCGATCGGGCAGTTATAGGAACAAATTCCACATTGGACACAACGCGCTGAATCAGGAACCACATGTCCCGAAGCGAGAACCGTATGTCTATCCGCATCGCGCTTGAAGATACCCAAAAATGCCATTCTAGTAGATGTCGTCCCGTTAATGAAAAAGTTACGGCCTACGATTCCATTATAGGCATGTATGATACGACAAAAGTCACCTATATGTCATAAAAAAACAGAGCCGCCTCACGGCGACTCTGTCTGTTCGCAAAACCAGGTAGTTTTACGAGAGAGACACAACATTGGCGGCTTGCAAACCTTTGGGGCCATCCTCCACGGAAAACTCCACTTTCTGCTCGGCTACCAACTTGCGGTATCCATCCGACTGAATGGCGCTGAAGTGAACGAACACATCCTCGCCATCCTCACGACCGATGAACCCATAGCCCTTGGTGGCATTGAACCACTTCACGGTTCCGACAATACGTTCTGACATCTTTCAATCTCCTGCTGAGAAAAATTTTTTGCCCGTGCACCTTTCCGCTTTCAAGGGCGACCGGGCAAGCGCACGCAAGGTTATCATGCCTGAATTTCGGTGTCAAGACTTTGGTATCTGGCAATCATGGCTGCAGCAAAATCCGGGTGTGTCTCCCTGCCGAAGGACATCGGGACGATGTGAGAGAGCGATTTCCAGTGACCGAAGGGTCTCGGTCATGCCAAGATAGAGATGTTTCGCTCCGCTCAACATGACATATGCAGGTTAATCAAGCAACTTTGCTGTAAACATATTCTGGCAATCAACCGTTGACAAAGAACTGGCACTAATCTTACATCAGGCTTCGGAAGTCTCTTTCTATGGCGGTATAATCTTTCGCAAGCCCCCAAGAAACGGCACACAGGAATGGATTCGTCTCCACCCCTCACTTCAAACGACGGTTCGAAAATTTATGTGAATATGAGTGTTGGGATCGTATCATGGACAGGAAATGAAAGCACAGACCAGGCACATTATTAATTTCAAAGAAATCGACAGAATTCGAGACACGGTTTTGGAGTGCTTCGAATTGATATTGGTAAAATCAATTCATGATCAACCCATATTTCATTCAACTAATAGGCATATTGCTGACCGGCGCAGGCATGGTCGCGTTGGCCGCAGCTGCTCGTATCTTCGGCAAACCGCTCACGCGTGAGGAGCGACTCCGCTCTGGCAATAAACCAAGCGGAACTTACAGTTTACCGATCAACCTTGAGACCGTTGCTTCTGCTGCAATGTTTGTGACAGGCATCGGCATCCTCACATGGTCGAAATTCAAACTCTGCACCTTTCTCATCTATTGGATACCCAAACTGCCTCCGGAGATCAGGTTCTGGCTTTCCTGCCGCTAACGTGCCCCCTGTGGCAGGCCGGGCAATAACACAATAAAGGTATAATCCATTCAGGAGCATCGCGTAAGATGTGGCAAAGCGAAAAGACAGTTTTCATCGTATGCATCCCGTTCTAACTGGAGTGGCAAGGAGGAAAAGATGTCCAAAAAGGATAAGAAAAACAAAAAGAAGCACTCAAAAGATGGGGGTAAAAACCAGAATCATGTTGAGGCTGCGACAACATGGAATGCGCAGCAGGAAATCTTCGTAACAATACCCCCCGACCAGCAAACTGCTGTCAACAAGAAATTCTATGAAAAGGAACTCGCCCGCCTGCAGGTGGAGTTGATCAAGCTGCAGGAATGGGTTCGACATAATAAATTGAAGGTGGTGGTCATATTTGAGGGACGGGATGCAGCTGGCAAGGGAGGTGTGATCAAACGTATTACCGAGAGCCTCAATCCACGCATCTGCCGCGTGGCTGCGTTACCCGCTCCGACCGAACGGGAAAAGACTCAATGGTATTTCCAAAGGTATGTTCCCCTATTGCCCGCTGGTGGTGAGATCGTGCTGTTCGACCGCAGTTGGTATAACCGCGCCGGTGTGGAACGGGTGATGGGCTTTTGTACGGACGAGGAATATTGGGAGTTCCTGCGCTCGGTCCCGGAGTTTGAACGGATGCTCGTCCGATCGGGCATCATCCTGATCAAGTATTGGTTTTCTGTCAGCGACCATGAGCAGGAACTGCGCTTCCAGGCACGGATCGATGACCCGACCAAACGCTGGAAGCTCAGCCCAATGGACTTGAATTCGCGGGCACGCTGGGAGGAATATTCCAAGGCAAAGGATGAGATGTTCGCCCATACTGACATCAAGCAAGCTCCCTGGTATGTAGTGAACGCTGACAACAAGCGCTGCGCACGTCTTAATTGCATACGACATTTGCTGAGCACAATCGACTATAAGGACCTCACGCCCGAACCGATCAAACTGCCCCCGCGCCAGGAAGAGGAAGGCTATATCCGCCCACCGATTACGGACCAGACCTTTGTCCCTGAATATTATGTGCCAGCGGAAGATTCAGGGGATGCAAAGCATTGATAACCAGTTCTCCCCTAAATTCCGCTCTTGGGAATTTGCGGGAGATGTCCAGCGGACAGAGGGGACGGTATAATCCTCCGCAAGGGACACACCCTTGCCACGGCACACAGAAACACAAGACATCTCTCTTATCTCCCCTAAAGTAACGGCACGGCTTTTACAAACAATCGGACTAACTGTGTGAGTGGTTCAAAGATAGGGTAGCAGGTCACGCAGAAATGGAAAAAAATGAAAGCACATCGTGGTTCGTTCGTTTTGGTGATGGTTTTAGGCGCGCTGGCTACCTTCCCATGGGGATTACGAGTGGGTTTCTTTGACATCAATGATTATTTAGGATTCCCTTTAGCCGGAGCCCTGCTTTGTGGGTTTTTCGCTCTACTCGGTTACGGTCTCGGAAACAAATCAGGAAAAGCAGGCTTGTGGAGTAAAGCCTTTGGGCTAATCGCCGCACTTCTGATTTTTTTGTTCACCGCATATCTGAGTGTATTACCAATTTAGGAAGTTAAGTGTGGACATACTTATTCAATCCTACTTAGCACCTATGTAACGGAGTGAATGCTATCCGAATCATTTTTCATATAGTATTTTATTGTGTTTACATATGCACTGATTGGCGTAATACTTTTCAAGTTGCTACTATCTCTCAATAACTGAACTCGGATAAATAAAAAGTTAAGGAATTTAGAGATTCGTGTAATTTCTGAATTATCATTTAATATCTCCCCCTCCTCACCTCCACATCAGGATTCGCCAACTCATCCTCCCTCGCAGGGAACACCTGCACCGCGCACGCCTTGAACTCGGGGATCTTCGCCTCGGGGTCGAGCGCGTCGTTCGTCAACAAATTCGCGGCGGCTTCGTGGAAGTGCCACGGGATGAACACCACGCCCACCGTCGTCTTCTCGGTCACAGTGCAGCGCAAAACAATTTCGCCGCGGCGGGATGTCACGCGCACGGGCATGTTATCCGTGATGCCGTGCATCTCCGCGTCCGCGGGGTGCATCTCCACGCGCGCTTCGGGGTACGCCTCATTCAGCGACGAGTGCCGCGTCATCGTGCCGCCGTGCCAGTGTTCGAGCAGGCGCCCCGTTGTCAGGATGAACGGATACTCGTCATCGGCTTGTTCCATCACAGGCACATAATCAAGCGGATGAAACCTTCCGCGCCCACTCGGGAACGTCTCTTTGAACAATGTTGGCGTGCCAGGATGATCCATGGTCGGCACAGGATACTGCAACCCGACTTTGTCAATGCGTTCATACGTCACGCCTGCATAATCGCTGTTGACAGACGCCATCTCGCGCAGGATTTCCTCAGGCGACTCATAATCCCATTTGGATGAAAAGCCACGGTTCAATTTGACCTCGAGTCTGGTCGCCAAATCGCAGAGAATTTTCCAATCTGGACGCGCCAGCCCTCGGGGCGGATGAGCCGTCCGCACCCGTTGGACTCGCCGGTCAGTGTTGGTGAACGTCCCATCTTTTTCAGCAAACGGAGTCGCAGGCAGGAAGACATCCGCAAACGCGCCCGACTCGTTGATGAACAGATCCTGTGAAACAAGGAACTCCAATTGCTTCATGTGTTTGCGTGTCTCGTTGAGGTTCGGCTCAGACATCATCGGGTTCTCGCCCATGATGTACAACGCCCGCACGCCGCCCTCATGCGCATGACCGAGAATTTCAGTGGTGGTGAGACCGAGTTTGAGACTCAACCCGCCTTCTTCAATATTCCAAGCCTTTTCCCATTTGGCGCGGTTATCAGGATCATCCACGCGCATATAGCCTGGATAGTGGAACGGCATCGCTCCCATATCGCTCGCGCCCTGCACGTTGTTCTGCCCGCGTAATGGATTCAATCCCGTGCCTTCGCGCCCCACGTGCCCCGTGAGGAACGCAAGATGGATTAGCGCCAGCGCGGACGCGGTCCCATGCGAAAGCTGTGAGATGCCCATACCCCAATAGATCGCGCCGTTCTTCGCCTTGGCATACAAGCGCGCCGCCACCCGAATATCTTCCGCAGGGACTCCCGAAATCTCTTCGGCATATTCAGGCGTAAACTTCTCCAATGATTCAAGGAACTCATCGAAGCCTTGTGTGCGGTTCTTGACGAAATCCCAATTGATCAAATCCTCCTTGACAATCACATGCGCCATCGCGCTGAATACCGGCACGTTCGTCCCAGGCTTGAGCGGCAGCCACAATTCGGCGAAGTCAACCAGGTCAATGCGGCGCGGGTCAACAACGATCATCTTCGCGCCGTATTTCTGCACCGCTTCCTTCATCTGCAACGCAATGATGGGATGATTTTCACCCGTGTTCGAGCCTGTCACGATGAACACATCGTTCAGGATGACCTGCGACGCCGTGTTACTCATCGCCGAAGAACCAACCGCTTTCTGCAGCGCCACCACCGAACCCGCATGACATAGGCGCGTGCAGTGGTCTACGTTGTTCGTGCGGAACAATGCACGGAAGATTTTCTGCAACAGATAATTATCTTCGTTCGTCGCCTTCGCACAGCAATACACCGACATCGCATCCGAGCCATCGCGTTTATAAATTTCAACGAGTATATCGGCAGTGATATTGAGTGCTGTTTCCCAATCCGTTTCCACCCAATCCCAATCGTTGGAAATATTCGAATGTTCTATCGGCTTGCCATCTTTGGATATCGCAAAGACTTGTTCGCGTCCCTCTGGCTTGGGCTTCCCTTCCAGCAAATATCTTCGCACTAATGGCGTAGTCACTCGTTTGGGATGATAGATGAAGTCATACCCAAACCGTCCCTTAACGCACAGATTCCCGTGATTGACAGGCGAATCAAACGGCGACGTGACCTTGAAAACAAAATCATCCTTGACGTGTAACTCTAAACTACATCCCACTCCGCAATAGGGACAAGTGGTCGTAACCACCTTGTCCGCGACCACACGTTTTTCATCCAATTTCAATTCGGCAACCATTAAGGACACCTCCGATTGTTATGTCGTTGCGAGGGTTGAGACGCGATAGCGTCGAAATCCCGAAGCAATCTCCTCCTTGGCGTAAGGATTGCTCACTTCCACCGTGCGCAAGTACGGTATCGTCGAGCTATGCTGTCCTCGCAATGACATGTGAACTAAATCTTCTCAACCTTTACCGCACTCACCTTATACTCTGGAATCTTCGCAACTGGATCCACCGCGTCGCCCGTCAACGCATTGGCAGGGACCTCCACAAAGTGGAACGTCATGAACACCATGCCGCGCGGAAGTTTATCCGTGAGGCGCGCCTTGCCTTCGGCTATGCCACGCCGTGAAGTGACACGAATCATCTCACCCGTTTCAATTCCAAGCTGCAGGCCATCTTCATCGTTGATCTGGATCTCGCCTTCAGGCACAACCCAATCGAGTCCTTCCGAACGGCGGCTCATTGTCCCACCGTGCCAATGTTGAAGGATGCGTCCTGTGTTCAACGTGAACGGATACTCATCATCAGGTGCTTCCATCGGCTCACGGAAGGTCAACGGTGTGAACCTGCCAAGTCCGCGGGAGAATTTTCCTTTGTGCAGGATCGGCGTCCCTGGATGGTCGGCTGATGGGCAGGGCCACTGCAATCCGCCGTGCTCCAGCCGCTCGTAATTGATTCCAGCCATCGGCGGTGTCAGAGCCGCAATCTCATCCCACACGGCAGAGGCTTCGGTGTAGTTCCAGTTCGAAACAGGATGAACAGCATCCGCGGAGCCATCCACATCCGCTTTCGCGCCACTCAAACGTTGACCCAGATCGCAAATGATCTCAAGGTCGCGCCGCGCCTCACCGCGGATCGGAAGCGCAGGTCGCACACGCTGCACACGCCGCTCAGTGTTCGTGAACGTGCCTTCCTTCTCCGCAAAACTTACGCCAGGCAAAACCACATGCGCCATCTGCGCGGTCTCGTTCAGGAATATATCCTGCGAAACCAAAAACTCGATCTCGCTCAGCGCCTCACGCACATGGTTCGTGTTCGGGTCTGAGAGCATCGGGTTCTCACCTAAAACATACAACGCCTTGATCCGCCCATCGAGAACGCCATGCATCAACTCGGTGACGGTCAACCCAGGCTTGGCTGGAATCTTCACTGACGTTTGCCACGCTGTTTCAAACTTCGCGCGGACCTCATCGCTCGTGACCGCCTGATACCCTGTGAGCACATTCGGAAGTCCGCCGAGGTCGCACGCGCCCTGGACATTATTCTGTCCGCGTAACGGATTGACACCCGAACCTGGCTTGCCAAAGTTACCCGTCAGCAACGCGAGATTTGCCAACGCCTGGACGTTATCCGTACCGTGTGACGACTGGGTAATGCCCATCGCCCAAAAGATGGCGGCGCTTCCTGCCTGACCGTAAATCTGCGCCGCCTCATCGATCATTTCCGCAGGGACGCCTGAGATGTCCTCAGCCCATTGTGGTGTGCAATCCTTGATTGCATCTTTGAATGCATCGAAGTTTTCGGTTCGTTCTGTGATGAAATCCTGCTTCGCCAAACCTTCTTCGAGGATGACATGCGCGATCGCACTCAGCACCGCCACATCCGTGCCCGAACGCGGGCGCAAATGGATCGCTGCAAAATCCGCCAGCTCGATCTCGCGCGGATCGATGAGAATCAATTTTGAGCCGCGCAACCGAACCGCTTTCTTCATTTCCAGACTGATAACGGGATGCGCTTCGGTTGTATTGCTGCCTGTCACGAGCAAAACATCCGCCAGATGAATATCACCAATCGAATTGGTCATTGCGCCTGAGCCCAGTGTTGTCGCTAGACCAGCGACAGAACTGGAGTGTCAGAGACGCGCGCAGTGATCGACGTTGTTCGTGCCGATCAGTCCGCGCGCCACCTTTTGCATGAGATAGTTTTCCTCGTTCGTGCATTTCGCTGAAACGAGAAAACCGATCGAGTCTGGTCCATATGTATCGCGTATTTCAAGCAACCGTTCAGCGACATGTCCCATCGCTTCGTCCCACGCTGCGGGGACGAGTTCACCATTCTTCCGCATCAACGGATGAGTTAGGCGATCCTTGGAGTGGACATAATCATAGCCAAAACGTCCCTTCACACACAGGTTGCCGCGATTGGTCGGCGAATCAAAGGGTGAGGTGACTCTGTAGATGAAATCATCCTTGATGTGCAAGTTCAACGCACATCCCACCCCGCAATATGGACAGGTCGTTGTTACTATTCTGTCGGGTTTGATCATCACATCTCTTTTCCATGTCACTCTGAGGGAGCGCTCTTTGCGACGGAAGAGTCTCAATCATCGTGATAGAGATTCTTCGCCGCTCAGAATGACATATGAAGGTTATTTCTGCTTTCTTTTCTTTCTTCCCGTATTTAAAACGCTAATTTCCTCAGGGCTTACACCCTGTTCCAATAAATATTGTCGCTTCGGTTTCAACGCGCCAGTGGGACAAACACCCACACACTGACCACACAACACACAAGTCGTTTCAGGAATGGACTTATCGAAGAATGTACCGATCTGTGTCGAGAACCCGCGATGCTCGAAGTTGATCGCGTACGTGTATTGGGCGTCCTCCGCACAAACTTGTACACAGCGCCAGCACAACAGACACTTCGAGTAATCGCGGATGTACATCGGATTATCATCTTTTACTTCCGACTCGCGCCGTTTCGCATCCGGGAAGCGTTCCGCGCTGGCGCCGTACTCATCCATCATTGTCAGGATCTCAGGCGCATCCGATAGGTCCATGGTAGAGGCGAGCATTTCGAGAATCGTTTTGCGCGCGCGGTCAACGCGTTCATTCCGCGTGTGAACCTTCATATTGGGAGCAGCCGGTACTACGCAGGAAGGCTGAAGCAATCTCCATCCTTCCACTTCCACAACACATAAACGGCACAATCCATTTGCCTTGGTTGCCTGGTGCCAACAGATGGTGGGAATGTCAATCCCGTTTTCTCGTGCGGCATCTAGTAGAGTCTTGCCCTGCTCCACAGAGACTTCTTTTCCGTCAATTACCAATGTAATGTTCTCAGTCATAACGCCTCATTCCACTAACGCTTCTTCGTTGCCGTGCGGGTTGTGGTTTTCTTCGATTTCAAAGCCTTGGGTGATGTCATTTTAACTGTTGGCTTCTTTGCAGGCTTTGATACAGTTTTCCTGACAGCGGTTTTCTTGATCGTTGTCTTTTTGGCAATAGTCTTCTTTGCTTTTGAAGTCTTCGATGTTTTCACAGCGCTTTTTTGGCCAGTAGATTTCTTAGTTGCAGGCTTTTTTGAAACAGACTTTTTCGCTGTCTTTTGCACCTTAGTTACTTTTGGTTCTTCTGCCACTTTGAACTCATACCCCACTTCACAAATATCGGGCCACAACTTCATCGCTGAGAGCACCGCGCTTGCCGCTGTTTGCCCCAACCCACACAGGGACGCGTCTGTCATCGTCCAGCCGACATCTTGGAGACGGTTCAAATCGTCAGGTAAAGCGTTTCCATCGGCTACACGCTCCAAAATTTCTTTTTGGCGTTGTGTTCCCATCTGGCAGGGATAGCATTTGCCGCACGACTCGTGAGCAAAGAAGTGACCGAGTCGATTCAGCACATCGCGCATGTCACGTGTCTCTTCGAAGACCATGACCACACCGGAGCCGAGCGGCAAGCCAGCCGCGCGCAGATCTTCAAAGGTCATTTTCACATCAAGGTGTTCGGAAGTCGCAAATGCACCCGCCGCCCCACCAAACAGAACGGATTTCAATCCCTTTCCACCTTTGACTCCGCCTGCCATTTCAAGCAATTCTCGCAACGTTACACCAAACGGAATTTCATAGACACCTGTCCGTTCGACATCGCCAGAGACACAGAACAATTTCGGTCCTGGTGATTTCTCGGTGCCGATCTTTCGATATTCAGCTGAGCCTTTCGCAATGATCAACGGAACGTTGCAAAGTGTCTCGACATTATTGATAACCGTCGGCTTGCCAAACAAACCATATGTAGTCGGGAAGGGAGGCTTGATGCGCGGAAAACCACGCTTCCCTTCGATGGACTCAAACAGCGCGGTTTCCTCGCCGCAAATATAGGCTCCAGCGCCGACGCGAACTTCAATATCAAACGAAAAGCCGGAACCCAGAATATTATTTCCAAGCAATCCGGCTTCACGGGATTCTGTCAAAGCATCTTCAAGCACAGGGAAAATATACGGATATTCCGCACGGATGTAAAGGTATCCCTTGCTCGCTCCAATGGCGTATCCGGCGATCAGCATCCCCTCGATGGTGCGGTGTGGATCGTCAATAAGAAGCACGCGGTCTTTGAACGTGCCCGGCTCGGACTCATCCGCATTGCAGACTATATACTTTTGATCCGCTTCGGCTTTTAACGCGCCTTCCCACTTGATACCTGTTGGGAATGCAGCTCCGCCGCGTCCGACCAGACCTGAAGATTTGATCTCATTTACGATCTCTTCGGGCTTCATGCTCAGGGCCGTGGCGAAGGCGGAGTATTTTCCATATTTAGCAAGTGAAGTGGTGCCGTTTCCGCAATTGGCAGTCAACATGCGGATGGAACCATAGACATTCGATGACGGGCGACCCAGTTCATATTTATCTTTGGCAAGATCAATATTCGTTTCGGCTTCATCATCCACGAGCGCGACCGGGGCGTGTTCACAAAGCCCAAGGCATGGACTCGCCTCAATGGTTAGCGACAGGTCTTCGGTCGTTTGACCCGGTTGTAGTCCATGACGCGAACATAGATGATGCAGGATCTCATCTCCGCCTTTCGCGCCGCAAGCCACATCCGTACACACACGGATAACATGCCGGCTGGTGGGTTCATCATAAAACAGGGAATAGAACTCGATGACACCATGCACATCTGCAAGCGGGACTTTCAGCGCTTTGGCGATCTCAGTGGCGGACTCTTCCGAAACCCAGCCATAAAGTTTTTGAGCCGCATGCAAGGCTGGTAACAGCCCTGAGCGGCCCAACGAAATGGATTTTTCAATTGCTGTATGGAGGGGTGAGGTATTGGTAACTGTCATAGTTTGCTCCAATCAAAACAAAGTATAGACCGAAACAAATGGGATGACAAGACACCACCCAAAAAGCAGGGATGAAAATCAAAAAAGATATGATTTTCTACACAAAGAATTTATGGGTTTAATTGCGCCGTGGGCAGATAACGCGGCTGCCTGCGATATTGGGTTGCCTGCTCAAAGGCATACGCATATTTGATCAGGTTCGCATCCTGCCAGGCGATTGAAAAGAATGATATGCCAACCGGCATCCCAAAAACATAACCGGCGGGAACAGTGATATGCGGGTACCCCGCTACTGCTGGGGGGGATGTGCTTTCAATATCGGTATTGCTCGCATCGCCGTTCACCAGATCGATCACACGCGCAGGCGCATCGGTGGGGACAATGATCGCATCGAGTTTATGTTTTTTGATCACAGCATCAATGCCATCCTTGCGGGTCAGGCGGCGATTCTTTGCAAGCGCACTCTTGTATTTCTTCTCACTGAGCGGACCTTTTTCCACTGCAGCAATGAAGCGTTCCTGCCCAAAGTATGGCATCACACGATCAGCATTCTCTTCGTTGAAGGCGATCACATCCTCCATCGAATGCACGCGTACATTCTCATCGAGTGACTTGAGATATTTGTTCAAGTCGGCTTTGAACTCGTAAAGCAGGACCTCGATCTCTGTCTCACCAAACTTGTCGAAGTTAGGAACATCCGCTGGGTCAATGATGACCGCGCCCAGTTGCTTCATCACTTCGATGCAATGCTCAAAGATTTTGGTGACACGCGGATTGGTCCCTGCCATATTTCTTGCAACTCCGATCCGCGCGCCTTTTAGCCCATCATAGTCGAGTAATTTGGAGTAAGTAAATCCTCCCCGCTTCCTGCTGTACCTTGTAGCTGAATCAGCCGCATCGACTCCCATCATCGCCCCGAGCAGGATCGCCGCATCAGCAACTGTCCGCGCCATGGGACCGGGAGTATCCTGGCTGTGCGCGATCGGAATGATCCCGCTTCGGCTGAGCAAGCCAAGCGTCGGCTTGATTCCCACGATCCCATTTGCATTTGCAGGGCTGGTGACCGAACCATCGGTTTCCGTTCCCACCGCAACCGTTGCCAGGTTTGCCGCGATCGCCACGCCGGATCCCGAAGAAGAGCCGCTTGCAGTGCGATCCAACGCATGCGGATTTCGAGTCAACCCGCCGCGTGAAGACCATCCGCTCACTGAACGTTTTCCGCGGAAGTTCGCCCACTCGCTTAAATTCGTCTTGCCAAGGACCAAAGCGCCCGCCTTGCGCAGCTGTTTGACGATAAAGGCATCCTTCGCCGCAATATTTCCCTCCAACGCAAGCGAACCGGCGGTTGTCTGCATCTTATCATGTGTATCGATATTGTCTTTGACCAAAACGGGAACACCATGCAGGGGTCCGCGTACCTTTCCCGCTTTCCGCTCGGCATCCAACGTGTCAGCGATCTCAAGCGCATCCGGATTCATCTCGATGATCGAATTCAAAAACGGACCGCCCTTGTCCACCACTTCCATGCGTTTTAGATACAACTCCGCGATCTGACGCGCAAACAACTCCCCCGATTCCATTTTTTCCTGAAGCTCAGCAATTGTCCATTCTGGAAGTATCATCCTGATCGCTCCCAGGAACTAGAAAATATGGCAGAAGGGATCATCGCCCTCCGCCGGTAATGTAATGTTCCAGCTGCGAGATCATGAATTTCTGCTGATCCACCATCTCATTCAGCGCGTCACGCACAGAGATCAAACCGATCAATTCATCCCCTTCGAACACTGGCAGGTGACGGATGCTCTTGTCGATCATGATCGCGACACATTCCTCTATCGTTTGATTCACCTGCGCATACAAAACTTTGGCAGTCATAATATCTTCAACCTTGGTGTCCTTCGAAGTACGTCCATGCAGATCCACGCGGCGGATACAGTCCCGTTCTGAAAGGATTCCCACCACTTTCCCTCCAGACATCACCAACAATGCCCCGGTGTTTTGGTCAGCCATGATCTTGAGCGCCTCGAAAACGGTTGCATCAGGTGCGATTGAATAAACCTCCTCACCTTTCTTTCGGATGATGTCACGCAGTGTCGTCATGCCTGCCTCCTTTTTGGATGTCTCGGAATTAGGCGAAGTATAGACTCAAATCCGCTCTATGGCAAGCAGATGGACTTGCTCTCCCAACCGATACCTGATTCAGTTTCAAAAAAAACCGATCGCCACCCCGGCTCACACACGCGGTAGATTTTCATGAAACGTTTCACTGGCCCGGGGCTCCAACTTCGGTCTGAGTCAGCCGTCTCTTGTCCAGTGGACGGGTTCATAGTCCCGTTATGGAGCCGCCCACCAATGTACGAGATCAAATCCAGGGATGGAGAATGCCATTTTTTTCAATAACGCGTTCACCAGCTACACAGCCAATAGTAAGGTTTGTAACGTGTGGCAGGTGAATATCAGCACTACTAACAGTGATGTAACAAACATTATAATAGTTGTAATATTGAGATGATAAATAAAACGACTATAATAATAGTTGAAACAATGGATTTTGGAGATCTTGATGGCAAAACAGCCTAATTCCTCCATCATAGAAACCTTGAACGATGGAAACGATATTGAGGTGGGACGTCGTCTACGCGAAGCCCGGATGAGAAAAGGGCTTTCCATCCGGTCACTCGCAGAAAAAAGCAGGTTGAACGTCAACACACTCAGCCTTATCGAAAATGGACACACCTCTCCCAGTGTCAGCACGCTCCAGGTGATCGCACAAACCCTTCAAGTTCCCATCACAACCTTCTTTGAGACTGGCGCTGACGAAAAACGAGTGATCCATCAACGTGCCGGACTACGCCCACACGCCAGTTTCACGCACGGAGAAATAGAAGACCTGGGTTCGGGCGTCACTCGTTTTGGCGCGGAACCGCTGATCATCACTCTCAACCCCGGGACAGACAGCGGAAAAACACCGATCGTTCACACAGGCAGTGAATTTGTTTATTGTTTGGAAGGGCACATCACATATCACATAGATGATCAGCCCTATCCTCTCGAGCCAGGCGACAGCCTGATGTTCGAAGCACACCTGCCACATCGCTGGAAAAATGAAAACGCCACCCCATCGCGAATGTTGCTGGTCCTCTGCCCAATGGACGACCGCGACCAACCGACAGAGCGTCATTTCGGAAGGTAGCGCCGGCAAAACCATGAAAGGAGATTTGCCATGGCAGGAAACCGCGCACAGATCAAAATTGTTTATTTTATTGGAGTTCTTATTGTATTGTCAGCATTTATTGCATTTGCCAGATTGAATGAAAGCGCGCAGGCATTCAATCAACTACTTGCCTTTTGCGAAGTCAT
Source organism: uncultured Anaerolinea sp. (assembly GCA_964436455.1). Taxonomy (GTDB): domain Bacteria; phylum Chloroflexota; class Anaerolineae; order Anaerolineales; family Villigracilaceae; genus Defluviilinea. Next base: position 106,568 of record CAYTDB010000004.1, read on the forward strand.
TCCACTCATACTGTTGACAAGTCTGGCACTGATAACACATCTCGTGTTTCATAATAAACATACCTA
>CAYTDB010000004.1:106733-109785 GCA_964436455.1 uncultured Anaerolinea sp.
TAACTTGGAGCATTCACTATGAAAATCGCATTCGTTACCGACAACTCAAAGACCATATCGGCTCATTTTGGACGGGCACAGTTCTATGATGTTTTTACGATCTCAGACAACCAGATCGTGGCAAGGGAGACCCGTCCGAAAGCCAACCATAACCATTTTGCGCAGGAGCACCACGAACATTCGCATGGTCAGGGACACGGCACCGATCCTACATCCCAACACCGTCACAACGCCATGATCGGAACGATCAACGATTGCCAGGTTTTGGTTGCACGCGGCATGGGAATGGGAGCGCACCAAAGCCTTGCCGCAAACGGTATTCGCCCGATCATCACAGATATTGAAAACATCGATGAAGCGCTGAGCAAATTCCTGGCCGGGGAACTGACAGATCACCCGGAGAAGCTACATTAGCATGACCACACCTCCAACCCAGTCGATCTTCGAAATACAGGCAGAGTTCTGCAAGGCAATGGGACACCCCGCCCGCCTGCAGATCATCCACATTCTTCGTGAACGTCCCATGAATGTCGGGGAGATCGCTGAGGCAACAGGTTTCGGGCAATCACTGGTTTCCCGCCAACTAAGCATCCTCCGTAATGTCGGGGTCGTTGAATACCAAAGACACGGCAACGAAATCATCTACCAACTGGCAGATGAGAACATCGGTGAAGTATGTGACCTCGTTCGCAAAGTGTTATCTGCGTATACGCAAAGGCAATCTGAAGCATTCCGCTGACGGACGTTCAGCATTCTCCTTTCTCCTGCCCTGCAGTATCTCACTTGGGCATTGGGTGCTGCAGGGCAAAGGAAAACGTGCAGGTGGAAGGAGGTATCATGAAATATGTTTTTGGACCCGTTCCTTCACGCCGACTGGGGATATCACTTGGTATTGACACCATTCCGCTAAAAACCTGTAATTGGAATTGTGTGTACTGTCAATTGGGACGGACCGTCCCCCTTACGAATAAAAGAAATGAATATCTGCCGCGCGATGAAATCATCGCCGAAATAGAAAGTGTGCTGGGCGGTCAAAACCGCCCAAAGATGGACTGGATCACCTTCGTCGGTTCAGGCGAACCAACACTTCATATAGGGTTGGGCTGGTTGATACAAAAGGTAAAATCCCTCACAGATGTCCCTGTGGCTGTCATAACCAATGGATCACTGCTGCACCTATCCAAAGTAAGGGATGAACTTTCCAATGCAGCTGCAGTTCTGCCCACATTGGACGCTGGTAATGCAATACTTTACAGGAAGATCAACCGTCCACACCCCGCAATAACCTTCGAGAGGCTGATCAATGGACTAACCTCTTTTGGAAAAGAATATACCGGCCATTTCTGGCTGGAAGTGATGCTGGTGCGAGGGCTAAATGATACAGCCAGAGAACTACACGAAATCGCATCGATTGTTAATTTGGTACAACCCGAGGAGATTCATATCAACATTCCAGATCGCCCGCCTGCGGAAAGTTGGGTTCAACCAGCAGACGAGGATGGCTTGATGTTTGCTCAGGCAATTCTTGGCAAAACTGCGAAAGTTGTTCACCCTGTAACAGGGAAACTATCTTTTGACAAATCCAAGTCTCTTTCAGATACCATAATAAACATCATCACCAGACACCCCCTTCGAGAAGACGATCTACGACAGTCACTGACATGTTGGTCATCTAAAGAACTTTCCACGGCATTGAATTCTTTGGTAAACAATGGGAAAGCACAAGTTATCGAGCGATATGGCAGTAAATTTTACAGTGCCCAAGAAGCCCGTTATCATCAGAAGAAAACAGACAATGGAGCCTTATGAGATCATTGATTGAATCCATGAAGAGCAGATGTATCATAGTCATCGCCATATTAACTCTCTTGATACCTCATTCCCCACACTTCGTAGCCCAGGCACAATCCGACCAACCCATTGTACGCGCGGTATTGTTCTACTCCCCCACATGCGGACATTGTCAGCTTGTAATACGGGATGCCATACTTCCCCTTATCGAACAACATGGTGAACAATTCCAGATCATTGGCGTGGATACCTCCCAACCTCAGGGTGCGGCATTTTATGATGCAGCAAGGGAGATGTTCAAGCTGGAGTTCAGGGGGGTGCCATTCCTTGTGATTGGGAATGAATATCTTTCCGGTTCGGTGCAAATTCCTGAAGAACTACCCGGCACGATCGAAAAATATATGGCACAGGGTGGCGTGGATTGGCCTAACATCCCTGGTTTGGTGGATGCAATTCACGCATCCGAAACGGCACAGGCACCAACCCCGGAGCCTAACAACCCAACGCCCTCCGCCGTTTCACTCCCCACACGGACGCCTGACCCAATTATCCTCGAACCCGCCCCCTCACCCAATAACAACTTCTCCATTACCAATGAAATTGAATTGACCGTCTGGCAGCGTGTCATGCTTGACCCGCTTGGAAATGGGCTGGCGATCATTGTGCTTATTACAATGATTGCGACTTTTATTGGAACGATCTTTGCATTTAGGCACGCTCCTGTAAAATCTCCAGTCAAAACCAGTCAGATAGTAATCCCAATACTCTGTCTTATCGGTCTGGGAGTTGCCGGTTACCTCGCCTACGTGGAAATAACACAAACCGCCGCGGTCTGCGGACCCGTCGGCGATTGCAACACAGTCCAGCAAAGTGAATACGCGCGTCTCTTTGGAATACTTCCAATCGGTGTGTTGGGAATTATGGGCTACCTCGCTATCCTGACCAGTTGGGGTATGACAAGACTAATAAATCAACACATCGTGAACCTTGCGCGCTTAGCAATGTTTTTTTTATCCACTATTGGGATCATCTTCTCGATCTACCTTACTTTCCTCGAGCCGTTTGTAATAGGCGCAACCTGTGCATGGTGCGTCACTTCCGCCATATTGATGACAGCGTTGTTCGCCCTAACGTTGAAAGACGGAAAATTTGGTTATCAACAATTCACCCTACATAAAATAAAGCCGCCCATGCTATGAGACGTCTTGATTTCTCGCATCATGCTACTTGCTCGAGCCGACACTATACGATCAAGTCTACG
>CAYTDB010000005.1:0-98575 GCA_964436455.1 uncultured Anaerolinea sp.
ATAATAATTTTATAGATTCCCGCGCTGAGCAGAGCGAGCCGACAGGCAAGTGTAGACGAAGCACAATTGCCGAAGCGTAGGCACTTCGGCTGCGTTACACTCAGCGCGACAAAATAGGAGAACTCATATGCGAAGAATGTTTGGCTTTTTGATCGGGGTTTTGGTTGGGGGATTGGTCGGTTCAACAATTGCGTTATTGTTGGCACCCGAATCAGGTGAAGAACTGCGTGCCGAACTTCGCTCGCGCGGCGATAGTTTCTTCAACGAAGTCCGTCACGCGGCAGACGAGCGCAAGATCGAATTGCGCCAGAAACTGGATGCACTGCGTGCGCCAAGAGAAGAGTAATTTGTAATTGGCAAATCGTAATTACCATTTGCCAATTACAAATCGATAGAATTCCTCTATTCTCTGCATATTGCTCTTGTATTCCGCCCTTGCGGCGATGATCTCTTGATTCAAGCCTGCGGCTTTCTCCCGCAGGTTTTTATTTTCAATGGCATGGATGATCGCATCCGCAATGGATTGTGGATCATTTGAATCGAACAGCAATCCGTTTTTGTTTGGCGTGATCCATTCGCGGATCGATTCCAAGTTTCCCGCTGCTGGAAAACATCCGCAAGCCATGCCTTCGAGCAGGGTGTTCGGTGTCCCGTCGTGGATGCTGGGCGAAACCAGGATCTGTGCGCGGCGATAGACATTTGCCATTTCCATGTTGGGCATGGGGGCGAGCAGTTCCACCGCGTGCTCGATCTTGTATTCCCTGACCCATTCTTGGATTTGCCCTTCACCCGCCATTGACGTGCACATGAACTTCGCATGGGGGTGTTTCTCCAACACCCTCGGAATGGCTTTAAAGAAACAATCGTTGCGAACGTAATGACGAACCCCGCGTGGATTCAAGATGATAGGTTCTTCGACCGCTTTTTTATTTGGACAAAAAACATCGGTTCGGATTCCGCCGTTACTTGGCGTGACCAAACTGGGCTTGCCCGCCCCCAGACCCCATTCGCGCGCGAGACGGATGTCACGGTGACAATCCGCGTGGAGTGCATCAGCAACCCGCATTGTCCAGTGCGTGTAATGTTTCATCAAGGGTGTGGACGATGCGTGCAGTGTGAAGTCGTTGCCCCAAATGGAAACGATTAACGGCGCGCCTATATACGCGTCCGCGGCGAGCATGCCTTCGTATGGAACCCGCATGGCATGAACGATGTCGGGTTTGACCTCTTCGATAAACGATCGTAATTTTTGCGCGCCGCGGCGAAGTGTCAGCGGACCGAACCATTGTCGGATCTTGGTACGCAGTCCCAGGGCTTGTGCTGAGCCGAGTCGCGAAGTCCCCAGGGGGGGAAGCATCCGCGACGTTGCGGTGCCTGGGCGTTGTCTCGGTTTCTTAACCGAGGAAAAGGCAGCCGGGATGAACTCAAAGCCATTAATGGTGACATCCAATTGAACAGGGAATGTGGATGCGATGTATACCTCATCATTGCCCGATTCAACAAAATGACGGATCCAATTCATGGCAATGGGGGAGCGGGCATCCACGACAAATAGTAGGCGCATAATGCGATTATTATACTCATACATGCATGCTATACGTCATTGCCCACAGGCTTGAGATACGGTATATTTGGCACAATGAGCAAGGGACGCATCCTTATTGTTGAAGATAATATGGACAACTATGAACTGGTGCGCATCGTGTTGGAGCGCGCGGGCTATGATGTTTTTCTGGCGGTTAATGGGCGCGATGGTGTGGATGCGGTGCGTGCCCAAAAGCCGGACCTGATCCTGATGGATCTGGGTATGCCTGAGATGGATGGGTGGAACGCAACAAAAAAATTGAAGGCAAATGAAGAGACAAAATCGATTCCTTTGTATGTTCTGACTGCTCACACCCTGCCTGAAGAACGCAAGCGTGCCATTCTTGCAGGTTGTGACGGGTATGTTGCCAAACCCATTCACATGAAAGGATTTTTGGAGTTGGTCGAGGAAGCCCTGCTTGTTGAGAGGATAAAAAAAGGGAACCCCGGCACTTTTCAAGACGTTTAAGGAATGCTGTAGCCCTTCGGGGGCGTTCATCGTCTAGTAATGGATCAGTTCCAAAACAATAATAAGAAGTAAAGAGGAATATCAATATGAAACAAATCTGTGTCGTCGGTGTGGGCTATGTGGGTCTGGTGACTGCCGCCTGTTTCGCCGATCTGGGAAACCGCGTTGTCGCTCTTGACGTGGATGAAAAGCGTGTGGAAAACCTCAAGAAGGGTATCATGCCCATTTATGAGCCTGGTCTGGAGGAATTGGTAAACCGTAACGTAAGAAGTGACAGATTGTCCTTCACCACTTCGTATGAAGATGCATTGAAGGGCGCAGAGTTTGCCTTCATTGCCGTGGGCACTCCTTCCGGTGTGGATGGCAACGCGGACCTGCAGTACGTGGAAGTCGCCGCGCGTTCCATTGCCAAGTCGATGACTGCGCCGCTCATCATCATCAACAAATCCACGGTTCCGATCGGGACCGGAGACTGGGTTGCCGACATTGTGAAATCTGCCCAGCCCAAGCTGATGGATTTTGCGGTGGTCTCCTGCCCTGAATTCCTGCGTGAAGGCTCGGCGATCGGTGACTTTATGAGTCCACACCGCAATGTGATCGGTTCTTTGGATAAAGAGGCTGCCAACAAAGTCGCTCAATTGCACCTGCCCTTGCGCGCGCCCATTGTCATCACGGACCTGCGCACAGCGGAAATGATCAAGTATGCCAGCAACGCTTTCCTTGCCACCAAGATCTCCTTCATCAACGAACTTGCCGACCTGTGCGAACTTGTCGGTGCGGATGTGAAGGAAGTGGCGGCAGGCATGGGCTACGATGCCCGCATCGGGCGATATTTCCTTGATGCAGGTCTTGGCTGGGGCGGCTCCTGCTTCCCGAAGGATGTGCAAGCACTGGCTTACATGGCAAAAGAAAGGGGATTGGAGCCGCGTATTCTGAATGATGTAATGAATGTCAACTACGACCGCCGCAAGGATGTTTCCAAACAGGTGGAAACCATGCTTGGTGGCAGTTTGAAGGGCAAGACCATAGGTTTGCTGGGTCTGGCTTTCAAACCCAACACCGATGACATGCGCGACGCGCCATCCGTGGATATTTCCAACGCGTTGATTGCAGGCGGAGCGAAAGTACGCGCTTATGATCCTGTTGCCCGCGAGACAGCGGCTCCGCACATGCCGGCCGTTGAGATCTTCGACGATATGTATAAGATGGCAGATGAATGCGATGCATTGATTGTTGTCACTGAATGGAACGAGTTCAAGCAACTTGATCTTGAGAAGGTTAAAAGCTTGCTCAAGTCACCAGTGATCTACGATGGACGCAATATCTATGACCCGGTCCGCATGAAGGAGATGGGCTTCACCTATCGCTCGATCGGGCGCGCTTCGAACGGTCAGTAGACCATTTTGGCAAACAAAGAGTCGGGTACAATTGCCCGGCTCTTTTCTTATGGAAACTAAAAACACCCCTCCCGTCTGTAATTATGAAGGTTCCGACTACCAGACCTCCTTTTGGGATCAGGGCGGACGTGAGTACGAAGACCGCACGGAAGCCATTGCCCTCAAGCGACTCCTCCCGACAAGCGGACGCCTTATGCTGGAACTCGGGGCTGGTGCCGGACGAAATACCCCGCGCTACCTCGGCTTTGACCGCATCGTGCTGAACGATTATTCGCGTACGCAACTGGAGCAGGCGCAAGCCCGACTGGGTAAATCTGAAAAATATATCTACGTTGCAGCAGATGTGTACCGCCTGCCATTTGTGGATGGATTGTTCGACGGCGCAACGATGATCCGTGTGTTGCATCACATGGCAGATGCACCAAAAGCGTTGAGGCAAATAAGGAATGTGTTGACACCCAATGGCGCATTCATTCTTGAGTTTGCCAATAAATTGAATCTTAAGGCGATCCTGCGTTATTTGCTCGGCAGACAGAAGTGGAGTCCGTTCACGTTGGAGCCGGTCGAGTTTGTGACGTTGAATTTTGATTTTCACCCGCAGGCAGTGCTGAATTGGTTGAAGGAACTAGACTTTTCTGTTGAAAGAATCTTGACGCTTTCGCATTTCCGAATTGGTGTTCTAAAGAGATTTATCCCCACAGGAATCCTTGTCTTCTTCGATTCCATCTTCCAGTGGACAGGTGCATGGTGGCAGTTGACGCCTTCCGTATTTGTGAAGGCGGTTGGAACGAGGCAGGCGTCGGGGAGTATGAAACGGGAACTGTCTGTTTTGGAGTTCTTCAAATGCCCCGGTTGTGGACATTCTCCCCTGGCAGATAAGTCAGAGTATCTAGAATGTCCAAATTGCAAAAAAAAGTGGGAATTCAAAGATGGGATTTACGATTTCAGAGAACCTGTGGGTCACGCTTGAAGCGTGACCTTTTTATTCCTCCAGCGGGTCATCCGCTACAGATAACTTAACGCTCACTGCATTCGACGATGGCAGTATGGGTTTACCGATCGCTTTGGCATAGACAAGCGCAAACTTTGCTCCGAAGAAAATGATCTGCGCAGAGTAGGCGACCCAGATCATCAGCACCACGAGCGAACCAGCCGCGCCCAGGATCGTGCGAAGGTTGCCGTATCCCAGATATAGACCGATCACAAAGGCCCCGATGTTGAAAAGCAGGGATGTGACCAGCGCACCGACCCAAATCACACGCCAGGAGATCTTTACGTCAGGTAACAATTTATAGGTGAGGGCGAAGAAGAGGGTGGTGAGTCCAAAACCTGTGAGAACATTTCCGCCTTCCAAAATGAAGGATGTTTCAGGAGTGATGAGCGTTCTTACCCACCCGTTCAGTACGGTCAAAGTTGTGCTCATCGCCAGGGTTGCGAGCAGGACGATGCCCAGGCTGATGACCATGATGGCTGCCAGCAATCTGTCCCATGCGATCTCGATCACACCACCCAGGAAATGATTGCGGGGCTTGGGGCGTACATTCCACATGGTGTTGAGTGCATCCCTTAATTGGCTGAAGAAGTTGGTCGCGCCGTAGATTAAAAGCACCGCGCTGAAGAGCGTCGATAAGAAACGTGACCCGGCGAGGTGCAAATCTGCCAGCAGGCGTTCCACCCCAATGGCTGCCTCGGGACCGATCTGCCCTGAGATCAATTCCACGATCTGTCCTTTTGCCGCGGCTTCCCCATAGACCGCTCCCGCGATTGAGATCATGATGACCAACAAAGGCGCAAGAGAGAAGAGAGTGTAATATGCCAATGCCGCACCCAGTCTTGCCGCGCGGTCATGTGACCATTCGATGTAGGCATCATAGATCAAGCGCAGGATGAATTTGATCGTCTTCATAATAAGGAATATTCTATCAGGATGGAAAACAAAAAGGGTATCCTGCTAAACCTGGCAGGATACCCTGATCGAATACAGTGTGGGTTGAAAATTACTTGCGCTTGAACATCCCTGTGATCACCCGCCAGATCGGGCAGCGGTCATATACGCCCAGGAAGGCGACGATGGCGCCGATACCGAGTACAAGCCAGTTGGAAGATGAGATACCATACATCACAAGTAATGCTCCTGCACCCAGCCTGAGCATACGGTCGAGCGGTGACATGGGGATTCTTACCTCTTTCCCTGTGGCAAGCGCATCGAACATGGCACGATAGGCTGGCTCTTTTTGAGCACCTGTTACGCGTCCCACCGCTTCGCCGTTTCGGATGGTCAGAACGGTCGGAATGCCGATCACTTTGAAGTGTTCAAGCACATCACGTGATTGATCTGCGTTGATCGGCAGGAACTCGACTTTGTCGGCGTATTCTTTTCCAAGCGATTCGAGGATCGGTTTGGTCATTTTACAGGGCATGCACCAGGGAGCCCAAAAGTCGACAACGATGGGTTTATCCGCGGTGGAAATTTTATTTTGAAATTGAGTCAGGTTCATGGTCAAAAAAGAAGCGGATGATCTCTCATCCGCTCCATGATTGTCGAGCGATTACCCTTTGTAGGTGCTGAGCTTGAACGGGGCGTACAGTGGGCAGAACGCCACAACAGCCGTGAGCAGGAACACTGCGCCAAGAACGACGAGGATGATCCCGAATGTGCCGGTCACCACGCCGCCAAAATACAGGTAGGCGAACAAAGCGGCAAGCACCACACGGACGATACGATCGATATTGGAAAGGTTGCGTTTCATTGGAAAATCTCCTTTGGTATTGGTTTTGATGTCCCCATTGTAGGAGAACTTCAGGATCTTGTATGTGACAAAGTCACATAACCGAGCGGGATCCCAGCCCTTCGAGATCCAGCACTTCGATGGTTCCCCGCCCGGAATTTACCAATCCTTCTCTGGAAAAATCCTCCAGGATGCGGCTGATCACCTCCCGGGAACTTCCCAACTCTGCTGCAATTTCCTGATGAGTGATACGCATCGGGTTCTGGACCTTAGCCTGATTCAGCAACAATGAAGCGACGCGGCGATCCATGCGTTTGAAAACCACTTCATCCACCACGGTCATCACCGTGGAGAGTCTTTCGGAGAGCAGATTGAACACAAACTCACGCCAAAGTTCGTACTTGTTTACCCAATCGCGGAACACCTCTGCGGGAATCATTACCGCCTCGGCGTCCTCTTCCACGGTCGCAATCGCCGGGAAGGACTTGTCGCTCAAGATGGCGTTCGCACTCAGGATGCAGCTTTGTCCCAATCCAAAACGATAGAGTGTGATCTCACGTCCTGTTTCGCCGATCTTATACACCCGCACCACCCCTGAAAGAAGTAACGCGATCCCATCCACGCGGTCACCGTCCACGAAGACATCATGTCCCGCGGGGATTTTTGCGAAGTTTGCGTGTTGTTTCAACTCGTTGATGAGCGAAGAATCCGCTTTTTGCAAAAAGGGCATGGCAAATGTGATACGGTTGAACTGTTCGTTGTTGAGCATGGTCATCCTTTATATTTTTTCGATGATCCAGAAATGGGATAGGCCGAATATCTTCAAAGGTGTTTTTTCCAGGAACTGCAAGATGCCGCGCAATGCTTTTCCAAATAGGCCAAACCTTGCAATGAGGTTATCGTAGGCACCGAAGATGATCGTCCGCTCGATGAATTTGACAGGCAAACCATCGAATAGTTTTTGCATATCTCGCGTGGAATAGACACGTACATGCGGGGCGAGTTTATCTCTCAATACACGCGGAAGATAATTCACAAATAGTTTGTTCCCGAAGAGATATTTTCCCTTCCAGTAAATACCATGTGTTTCATACGGATAGCCGCGATTTGGGCAAAAGATGACGGCACGTCCGCCTGGCTTGAGGACGCGGATCATTTCTCTGACAGCTGCACGGTCATCCTGTACATGTTCGATCACTTCGTGGCTGAGGATCAGTTCAAAGGTCGAAGAAGGAAGCGGAATATTTTCTCCTGCAGCATTGAGAATATGCGGGGAATTCGTGTGCGCTTCAACCGTGCGTTCAAAGTCATATTCCAACCCAATGACAGTTCCACCGATAGGGGAGAGGTGTTCCACGTACATGCCCACGCCGCACCCGTTTTCCAGGATCATTCCCTTGATGCGTTCGCCCGCGGCAAGGACGATCATATCCAGTCGTCGTTGTTGTCCCGCCCGCCATACATAGGATGGCTCACCGCGCAGGGCGGCTTTGTCGAGGTTGCGTTGATTCATATCGGATAATTATATCTTGCATCTTTTATCCCCCCGTGCTAAAATACATGCGCACGACGAACTGATTACCGAACACACCGAGAAGTGGGCACCCCCCACTTTTCTGCTTGTAATAAGGAGTATACGGAGCAACCGGCATGGCTAAGAACGAATTTTCCCTGGCTTTCAATGATGTATTGGAAGACAAACAACTTTCCAAGGAAGTGATCATTTCCGCGATCGAATCCGCGATGGTTTCTGCCTATCGACGGGCTGTTGGCGCGTCTGCTGCACAGCATGTGGAGGCAAAGATCGATCCCGATTCAGGCAAGGTGATGGTCTTTGCCGAGAAGGAAGTGGTTGAGGATATTTTTGAGCCGAAGACCGAAGTTCTTCTTGAAGAAGCGCGCATAGTCAACCCGGATGCCCAGCTCGGTGACATGGTCATCGTTGAGACCACACCAGAGAATTTTGGACGCGTTGCCGCACAGACTGCGCGTCAGGTCATTCAACAACGCATTCGTGAAGCGGAACGCTCCAACCAGATGCAATACTTTGAACGCCAGGTGGGTGAGATTATCAGCGGCATTGTTCAAGCGACCAATGCACAGACCACCACTGTTGGTCTGGATATGAAAGCCGAAGGAACACTTCCCGCCAGCCAGAGGATACCTGGCGAACGCTTTAAGGTGCATGACCGTATCCGTGCGGTTGTTTTGGAAGTGAAGGATGGACCGCGTGGTCCACAGATCATTCTCTCACGCGCGCATCGCAACTTCCTGCGCCGGTTGCTCGAGAATGAAGTGCCTGAAATCTATCACGGTGTCGTGGAGATCCGCGCGATTTCGCGCGAACCCGGCGCGCGTGCCAAGGTGGCTGTCTCTGCCACACAACCAGGCATTGACCCGGTCGGCGCGTGTGTGGGCATCAAAGGCGTCCGTATTCAAGCCATCGTCAAGGAATTGCTCGACGAGAAGATCGATATCATTCAATGGGATGCAGATCCCATGGTGTACATCACCAAGGCGATCAGCCCGGCGCGTGTTGCCGGTGTGTATCTTGCCGAGGTGGAAGGGGCCCGCACAGCGACGGTTGTTGTGGGTGAGGATCAGTTGAGTCTTGCCATTGGACGTGATGGACAGAACGCCCGTCTTGCCGCGAAGTTGACCGGCTGGCGCATCGACATCAAGTCCACGGTGGAAGCCGCCGGGGATACCATTGTCAAATTGCAGAACGACCCCGAACTGGCGGCATTGATGCCAAGTGCGGTTGAGTCGATCTCATCCATTGAAGAAGTGCTTGCCAAAAAGGCTGAGAACCGCCCCGTCACGCCTGAAGAATACGATATGATCGCCAAGTTCGTGGACCGTGTGGAACGTCGCGAGAGCGAAATGAAGGCAGAAGCAGTTCGCGTGGCGGAGGGGGATGTGTCGCTTGCAGAAGAGGCGGGCGTCCCTGCCGGGGCGTTCGATATGCCGCTCGAGCAGGCTGGCATCAAAGAACATGTCTTCAACATTTTGACCGAAGCAGGCATCGAGACCGTTGGCAGTTTGATGGTGAAGATGAAGCTCGACCCGAACAGTGTGCTTGGATTGCCCGGCGTTGGACCGAAAGCCATCCAGAATATTGAAGAGTCGCTTGCTGTGTTGACATTCCCGGAACCGGCGGCTCCTGCCGAACCGGAAGCTGCTCCTGAGCCCGAACTTGTTGTCGAAGCTGTGACCGAGATTCAGCCTGTGGCAGAGGCGGCAGAGGCTCAGCCTGAAGCCGTGACGGAAACACTCGTCGTGGAAACTGTCAAGGTGGAAGAAGCGCCGGTTGCGGATAAACAGGCTCCGGCCAAGAAGGAAGCGAGAAAGCGCGTCGAAGAGGAACAAGAGGAAGATGAAGGTCACAAGGACGGCGTCTCGCTTGATGAACTCTTCACGATGAAGCCTGAGATCTTCCAGTCTGCTGAGGAAGTGGATGATGAAGATTCGAAGGATAAGAAAAAGGGTAAAAAGGGCAAGAAGAAGAGTGTTGCGCTCGAGTTCGATGAGGAGCTTGGCGAAGTGGTCAGCCGCAAGAAACACAAACGCGGCGACGATAACTTTGGTGAAGACTGGTAGAATTTTGCACTGAGATTGAAGGTGTCGAAAAAGAAACCTGTTCAACGTGTAAAACATGTGCCCCAGCGGACCTGCGTCGGCTGTCGGGAAGTCCTGCCCAAGCGGACAATGATCCGTGTTGTGCGTACAGCCGACGGTGTACAGATCGACCCCACCGGAAAACTTGCCGGGCGGGGAGCCTATCTGCATGACCGCCGTAAATGCTGGGAACAAGGATTGAAAGGCGCGCTTGCTCATGCGTTGAAAACAACGATTTCCCCGGATGAGCGCGCAAAATTGGATGAATTTATGAGCACTCTGCCGCAAGAAGCAGAGGTTGAGGGGCAGGCGAGTTAGCCATGTGACAGTTTGATTGCTGTTGGGACTCGCCTCTGATACAGGTTATTGCCTGTTTGTGCTCACTTAGAGATTTCGAATTGTGGAGGTGATCCCATGAGTAGTAACGGAAACAAGATCGAATTACCGGGCAGTATCGTTGTCCGTGACCTGGCACAGAAGATCGGTAAGAGTCCCATTGATCTGATCAAAAAATTGATGTCAAATGGTGTGATGGCAACCATCAACCAGTCTGTCGACTTTGATACCGCCGCGATCGTGGTGGAAGAATATGGTTTTGAGGCAGTACCAGAGGTTGTGGAAGATGTGGTCGTTGAAACGGGGGAGGTTCCACTCTGGCGCCAGATGATCGCAGATGAAGACCAATCCAGTCTGAAATCCCGTCCGCCGGTCGTGACCATTCTGGGTCACGTGGATCACGGCAAGACCAGCCTCTTGGATGCCATTCGCCAGACGGATGTTGCAGCTGGGGAAGCCGGGGGAATCACACAGCATATTGGTGCTTATCAAATTGAAATGAAGGGACGCATGATTACGTTCCTTGATACACCCGGTCATGCTGCATTCACACAGATGCGTGCGCGCGGTGCGCAGGGTGCAGACATTGTGATCCTGGTTGTCGCGGCGGATGACGGCGTAATGCCTCAAACGAAGGAAGCGATTGCCCATGCCAAGGCGGCGCGTGTGCCGATCATTGTGGCAATGAATAAAGTGGACAAAGCCAACTCGAACCCTGAGCGCGTTAAGCAGCAGCTTGCCGAACAGGAGCTGGTGCCGGATGAGTGGGGCGGCAACACGATGGTCATCCCGGTTTCTGCCAAATTGAAGCAGGGCATTGACGATCTGCTCGAAGGCGCGTTGCTTGTCGCCGACAATATGCAGATCAATGCCAACCCGGGCGGCAAGGTGATCGGTACGGTCATCGAAGCGGAGTTGGATAAATCCAAGGGTGTGATCGCCACATTGCTCGTCCAGAACGGAACGCTTGCCTCCGGTGATGTGGTTGTGGCGGGTACGGCGCACGGCAAACTGCGAGCCATGTCCGATTACAAGGGCAAGCCTGTCAAGAAGGCGGGTCCCTCCATGCCGGTACTGGTGATGGGCCTGAATGAGGTTCCATCCGCGGGAGATTTGTTCCATGTGGTTGCATCGGATAAAGAGGCGCGTGCCATTGTGACCGAACGAATTAATACCGCCAAGGAACAGGCACAATCCAAAAAGAAGGTTTCCCTCGAAGACCTGTTCGCGAATGTTCAATCCGGCGAAGCGAAGGAACTCAACCTGATCGTCAAGGCGGATGTGCAGGGTTCGCTTGACCCCATCGTCTCCGAGTTGAATAAACTGGGGGAAGGTGAGATCGGCGTCAAAGTGCTGTATACTGAAACAGGCAACATCGGCGACAATGACGTCATGCTTGCATCGGCTTCTCATGCCATTGTCCTTGGTTTCAACGTGCAGGCGGATGTCTCTGCACGCCGCCTCGCTGAAAAAGAAGGCGTGGATATCCGTCTCTATGAGATCATTTATCGTTTGACCGAGGATATCGAAAAAGCGCTCAAGGGTATGCTTGAACCTGTGGTCGAGGAAAAAGTCCTTGGACGTGCCCAGGTGCTGGCGGTGTTCACCGCATCCAAGTTTGGCAAGGTGGCAGGATGCCGCGTCACTGAAGGTGAATTGCGTCGCAACGCCAAAGCCCGGTTGTATCGCGGTTCAGATATTGTTTATGAAGGTGACATGGGTTCGCTCCGTCATGAAAAGGATGATGTGCGCGAGGTCCGGCAGGGTTTTGAGTGTGGTGTAGGTTTCAAGAACTTCAAGGATATCCAGGTCGGCGATCAGTTGGTCTGTTACGTTCTGGAATAAAAAGGACTAGAAATGCCATCCGGTGTTCGGCTACAACGCATTGCAGACCGTATCCGTCAGGAACTTTCGGAGATGCTCATCCGTGAGCTCAACGATCCGCGTCTGAAACTTATCTATGTAACAGACGTAAAGATAGATAGGGAAGTGGCGTATGCGGATATTTTCGTCTCCGCCGTCGAAGGGGTCTCACGCTCAAAGGATGTTCTCGCGGGACTTGAATCTGCCTCCGGTTTCATCAGGCGGACTCTCTCCCAGCGTGTCGAACTGCGTGCTTTTCCGCGCCTGCGATTCCACTGGGATATGACACCTGAAAATGCAGATCGCATTGAAAAGAAACTTGCCGAATTACGCAAAACAGAATAAACTTCGTTTCCTACAGGAAACGTAATAACTGAAAACAGGGATGAGAACGGAATGATTAATGAAATTATAGGGGACATAAAAGAAAGACTGCACAACTCGAAGAGTATTGTCATTGCATCGCATGTCCGACCGGATGGCGATGCAATTGGTTCTTTATTGGGACTTGGATTGGCACTCAAAGATGCTGGAAAATCCGTGCAGATGGTGCTTGTGGATGGCGTACCTGCATCCTTCAGATATCTTGAGGGAAGCGAATTGATCGTCAAACAACCCATTGACGGGTATGATACATTTATCACAGTGGATTGTGCCGACTTCAAACGGACAGGGAAAGCTTTTGAGAATTTCGGTCCACCGGATATCAATCTTGACCATCACAAAACCAACGAAAACTTTGGCAAGCTGAACCTGATCGAAGCGGAGGATGTAGCGACTGCTGCCATTCTCACCAATCACCTGCCAGATTGGGGATATAAGATCACCAAACCCATTGCCGCGGCTTTATTGACCGGCATCATCACCGATACACTTGGTTTTCGCACTTCAAGCACAACACCCGAGGCCCTGCGTCAATGTGCCACTTTGATGGAAACCGGTGTGGACATGCCTGACATTTACATGCGATCCCTTGTCAGGAAGACTTTCCCAGCGGCAAAATATTGGGGCGCCGGGCTTTCCAGCATGGAACAGGAGAATGGCATCGTATGGGGAACATTAACGCTCGAAGATCGTAAGCGCACGGGCTATGGCGGGAACGATGATGCCGACCTCATCAACATGATCTCTGCAATTGACGGGAACAAAGTAGGTATGATTTTCGTCGAACAACACGACAGTCATGTTAAGATCTCATGGCGCGCATTGGAGCCTGGCTTAGATGTATCACAGGTGGCGAAACACTTCAAAGGCGGAGGTCATGCCGCGGCGGCTGGGGCAGATATCCCCGGCGCATTGAACGAAATCCAGCCATTTGTGCTTAAGACAACATGTGACTTGTTGGGTCTTTAACCATAAAATCAGACAAGTGTGTCATAATTAGGTTGTGAATCTCCAAGGAGGAAAGAGTGAATAGTCAAGATGTAAAGAATGCCATATCAGGGGTGCTGGTCGTGGATAAACCCGTTGGAATGACATCCCATGACGTAGTACAGGCAATCCGCAACGGAACCGGATTGCGCCGCGCAGGTCACACTGGCACTTTGGACCCGCGCGCTTCCGGGGTGCTCGTCATTTTGGTTGGACCGGCAGTTCGTTTAAGTGAATATGTTTCCGCTTCGGATAAAAGATATCAAGCCATCGTCCGCATGGGCGGCAGGACCGATACATTCGATGCAGACGGAAAATTCACGCAGGACAACCAGCCGATCAACGTGACCGAACAGCAGTTTGAAGAGGTGCTGAAGACATTTGTTGGTGAGATCGAGCAAACACCGCCGCCATACTCTGCTGTCAAAGTGCAGGGGCGTAAAGCCTATGAAATGGCGCGCAAAGGTGAAGAGGTCGATTTGGAGCCGCGCAAGATCACAGTCCATCATCTCGAAGTGCTCGAATGGGCGCCGCCGGAAGTGGTGATCGATGTGCATTGTTCATCGGGCACCTATGTACGTTCTCTGGCGAATGACCTGGGTGAAAAGCTCGGTTGTGGTGCGTACCTTGTGGGTCTGCGCCGTACCAAAAGCGGACGCTTCTCGCTGCGTGACGCAGTGCCTCTGCGAAAATTGCAGGAAGCCTTCAGTGCCGGCAATTGGTACCAGTATTTGATCCCCGCCGCCGAAGCGTTGGGCGACTGGCCCGCCATCGAACTCAGCCCGGATGATGTGGAAGGTGTTCGTCATGGACATCGTGTGAAAGCCGAAGCCGATACCCCCGTTGGGAATCGTGTGCGCGGTGTCAGCACCCAGGGTGAATTGGTTGCCTTGATGGAATGTGTGACCGATGAAGATGGTACCCCCGCCTGGCAGCCCAAGAAAGTATTCTTCACCAGCGATTAATTGAATAATCTGGCTCCAGCTGGGTCAAACTGCTGAGAGCGAATTTGAATCATGCTGCATTATCGCTCTCTTGATGAAGTCACATTGCCCGGCTCGTGGTTGACCGTCGGTGTGTTCGACGGAGTCCATCGCGGGCATCAGCAGATCATTAATAAACTTGTGGCAGGCGCTCATGCGAATGAGGTGCCTGCCGTTGTTTTAACATTTGATCCGCATCCGGCCAGGGTCTTTGGACGCAGCGATATCAAACTTTTGACCCTGCCCGGTGAACGCGCCAAACTGCTTGGCGAACATGGAGTGGATACGGTCATCACACATCCATTCGACATGAGTGTGGCAAACACCACTGCCTTCGACTTCATGCAGCGCCTCAAGACTCGACTGGGGCTTGAGCACCTGGTTCTGGGATATGATTCCACATTGGGAAAGGACCGCGAAGGCAACGCGGCGCGTTTGACCGAGATCGGTTTGGAGCTTGGCTACTCTGTCGATGTTGTATTAGTTGTCAGCGACGAAAGCGGCGTGGTATCGTCCACGGAGATCCGCAAATTGGTGACCGTCGGTAAAGTAGATGAAGCCGCGCAATTGATGGGGCATCCCTATTGTTTGCAGGGATTGGTAACATTCGGCGATCAGCGCGGACGGGGCATTGGTTTCCCGACTGCGAATCTACAATATGCGCGCGAAAAAGTTTTGCCCGCGGGTGGCATCTATGCTTGTCGGGCATATTTGGGAGATGAGCGACACATGGCGGCGGTTAATCTGGGAACGAACCCGACCTTTACGCCCGACAAACAAACTTTGAACGTGGAAGCCTATCTTCTGGATTTCGACCGCGACATTTACGGGGAAATGATGCGGCTGGAATTTGTTGCCCGTCTGCGGGATGAAATGAAATACGATTCAGTTGATGCGCTTATAAAACAGATCCACATCGATGTGCAACAGACCCGAAAAATTTTGGGAACGGCATGACCGTTCCCTTTTGTTTTTTGGACCGTTCAATTTCATTTTTCATTGTTACGCAATACCCGCGACGGGTATAATCTGCCAAAGTTCCCCGAGGAGAAACCCATGCCCAAACGTGACATTTACCTGCTTTCACCACGTGCGCTCAGCCCTGAAACCATTGCCGTTGCCTTCGCCAAGACCTCACGCTCACCTGAATCCTTCCGAGACATTGCCGCTGAGCTAAGCGACGAATCATCTGCAAAGTTCCATGAGAAGTGGGTGGTGGGATATGGTCACGCATCCGTGGCGGAACACGCGGTGTTGCACCTTGCGTTCGAAAATGTGTCCCGTCTTGCCATTGAAGCCATTGAAGGTAATCGCCTTGCCTCCTATACGGAAAAGTCCACGCGTTATCAAAGATGGGGATCGGATCACTTCTGGATTCCCACCGAATTGGATGGACACCCACTCTGCGATGAATACGTGGACACCATCCGCCTCCTCTTCAAGACGTATGCTGACTCATTGACCCCTGTGCAGACTCTCATCTTTGAGCGTTCCCCGCGCCGCGAGAAGGAAAGCGGCGAAGCCTGGGACCGCCGCATCCGCTCCAAATACGTGGACGTGTGCCGCTTCATCCTTCCCGCCGCCGCACTCGCAAACGTCGGCATGACGGCGAACGCGCGCGTCATCGAGAACACTGTCCGTAAGATGCTCTCGCATGAACTGGCGGAAGTGCGTGAGATAGGAGAACGGGTAAAAGAAGTATCGAAAGCCGAAACACCTACGCTTGTGAAATACGCCGACGCGGTTCCCTATCTCACAGAGACAATTAGCGAATTGAACAATCGACAATCGACAATCGTCAATCGTCAATCCGATGATTGGTGTTGCCTCATTGACTACGACCACAACGGCGAAAACAAAGTTCTTGCTGCCGCTCTCTATCGCTTTGGCGAAATGCCGTATACCGATGCCTTGTCACATGTCGAATCGTTGAACGAAGAAGCGAAAGCCAGCCTTGCCGAATCCCTGTTGGGGCGCTTGGGCAGATATGATGTTCCCCTGCGTGAATTGGAATACTGCACATACACCTTCGACCTTGTTATGGACCAGGGTGCGTATGCCGAGTTTAAACGCCATCGCATGATGACCCAGACGCCGCAGAGACTGACCACGCGGCTCGGGTACGCGACCCCGTTACTCTTTGAGGAAGCAGGCTTCAGGTCCCAGTATGAAGCAGCGATGGACGCTGCTGCAGGTCTCTATGAGAAGCTGCATGACTTCAATCCAGTCGTTGCCCAGTATGTTGTCCCCAATGGATTCAATCGCCGCGTGTTGGCACAATTCAATTTACGTGAGGCGTATGCGTTCTGTCAGTTACGTTCCGCCGCGAATGCGCACTTCTCGATACGCCGAGTCGCACAACGGATGCACGAAGAGATGGCGAACGTCCATTCGCTATTGACGAAGTATATGAAATTGCCTGAAGAGACGTGGCAGGGGGTTGAAGAAGGATACTTTACGAAGGCATAAATTAGAACTCCGAGTTCTCGAAGAACTCGGAGTTCTAATGTTTTAGATCAATTTACTAACAATTGCCAGCAGAATCCCGCCTGCAATCACGCTGCCCAACTGTCCCGCCGTGTTCGCCCCCATGGCGTGCATGAGGATAAAGTTGTTCGGGTCTTCGTCATTGGCGGTTTTCGCGGCGAGACGTCCCGCCATTGGGAAAGCGGAAATTCCAGCCGCGCCGATCAGCGGATTGACCTTATAACCGCTTGCCACACACATCAACTTGCCGAACAATAATCCCGCAACTGTATCGAGCGCGAAAGCGATCAAACCCAGCAGCATGATCTTGCCTGTATCCCAATTCAGAAACGCGGAGGCGCTCATCGTCGTGCCGATGGCGAGACCCAGAAACAATGTTGAGATGTTGATGACCTCATTCTCTGCGGCTTTGCTCAAGCGGTCAACCACGCCAGAGACTTTCAACAGATTGCCAAGCATGAGCATGGAAATGAGTGGCGTCGCTTCAGGGACCAGCAGACCCACTACAAGCGTCAGGATGATCGGGAATAGGATAAGCGTCTTTTTTGAAATGGGTTTGGGTGTGTATTCCATTTGAACAAGGCGTTCGCGCTTTGTCGTAAGCAGTCTCATCAGCGGCGGCTGGATGATGGGGATCAGGCTCATGTACGAGTACGCCGCAACGGCGATCGGCGCAAGTAGTTCAGGCGCAAGTTTGGTTGCCACAAAAATGGATGTCGGTCCATCGATCGCGCCGATCACTCCGATGGATGCCGCTTGATTGAGCGGAAAACCTAGCGCGATTGCCAGCATCAACGTGCCGAAGATGCCGAATTGTCCCGCCGCGCCGAGCAACACCATACGCGGCTGCGCCAGCAACGGGCTGAAATCGATCATCGCGCCCACGCCGACGAAGATGAGCAGAGGGAACAATTCCGTTTTGATGCCTGCATCGTACAGCACCCCCATCATACCTTCGGCGGCGGTCATGCCGGCCAATGGAATGTTTGCCAGTAAACACCCGAATCCGATCGGGAGCAAAAGCACAGGCTCGATCTCTTTGAACACCGCCAGATAGATCAATATCAACGCGGCGGTGACCATTACCGCGTTGCCCAGCGAAAAATTTGCCAAGCCTTTCAACAACTCTGGGAGTAATTCGGCGAAGTTCATTCGAATCTCACCAGTGGCTGCTTGTGTGCCACCGTTTGCATCGGGCTGACCAGCACCTCGGCGATCTTCCCCGAGCGTGTCGAGCGGATGCTGTTCTTCATCTTCATCGCTTCGATGATGACGATGACCTGTCCCGTTTCGATGACATCACCTTCCTTGACAAAGACCTCGACCACAGTTCCTGGAAGGGGAGCGGTCATTTCATTTGCGTATGGGTCGGATGCTGATTGCCGTCGGTCAAAGGCGTGGACTTCCTTCGCCTCCTTCTGGACCTCCTGCCTGACTCCATCCACCCCAAGCGGATTCGTGTCTGGGATGACTTCCACGCGGATGCCATCCACATACGCGATAACGGGACGAGCATTAATATCTTCGATCTCAACGAGATGGGATTTGTCTTGAATGGTAACGTTGTATTTCATAGGTGCTCCGAGACTTCCGAAGTCTTTGTAAAGCACCCCCGAAACATAGTGGAGGGGGCTAAGACTTCGGAAGTCTGTTCTCTTTTCTACCTGTGTCTTTCGCCCTTCTGTGTCATTTGCCTTGTCCGCATGCCCAACTGCCAGGCAGAGACGATGGCAGTCGGCGGGTCGTTGAGCGGGTGCGCGGACGATAACTGCTGTTCGGCAATCGCCATCGCAACGCCGACCGCCGCGGCTTGGGCAAGGATTTCGGTCTCTCGGACGGAAGCAGTTTCGGGTGAGTCGGACGCGAACTCTTTATCCGCGGTCAATGCTGTGAGCAGGATCATCATCAACCACAGGATTAGGATCGCGCCGAAGACGAGTCCCATGCCAATGGCTGTGATTTGGAGGGAGAGTGTTAAATCCGTCATATCATTTCACTTTGACAGTTGACCATAGACGATGGACGATAAATCGTCGATGGTCAATCGTCCATGATCTAAACAGGAATATTTCCGTGCTTGCGCGGCGGTGCAGGCGTATACTTATCACGCAAAGCCGATAACGCCGCGATGATCTTCGGACGTGACTCGCGCGGCTCGATGATGTCATCCACGTAGCCAGTGGAGGCGGCGTAGTAAGGATTATTAAACTTGTTGCGATATTCATCCGCGAGTTTCTTGCGTTCTACGGAAGGATCTTGGGCGGTTTCGATCTGTCGCTTGAATAGGATGTTCGCCGCGCCCTCGGCGCCAAGCACTGCGATCTCAGCGCTGGGCCAGGCATAGGTGACATCCGTGCCGAGATACTTGCTCGACATAACGACGTACGCGCCGCCGTATGCCTTTCGTGTGATGATGCAGATCTTCGGAACGGTCGCTTCAGAGTAGGCGTAAAGCAACTTTGCACCGTGACGAATGATGCCGCCATGCTCCTGAGCGATGCCTGGCAGGAAACCCGGCGAATCGACGAAGGTCACAAGCGGGATATTGAAGCAATCACACATGCGGACGAAGCGGGTCATCTTATCCGCCGCATCGATGTCGATCACACCTGCCATGATGGCAGGTTCCTGCCCCACGATGCCCACGCTATGACCACCGATGCGCGCCAACCCAACAATGGCGTTGCGTGCCCAGTCAGGCTGGATCTCTAGGAACGTGCCTTGATCAATAATATGCTCGATAACCTGATGCATAATATAAGGTTCGGTCGGGTCAATGGGTACAATGCTGTTGAGCCAGTCGTCCATGCGCAGGGGTTCGTCGGTTGGTTTTTCAAAAGGCGGATTCTCAACATTGTTCGATGGCAGATAGGAAAGAAACTTTCTTGCCATATCAAACGCATTCCGTTCGCTCTTTACGCTCAAATGTGCCACGCCGCTGATACCCATATGCACGCTTGAACCGCCCAGCGACTCGGCATCGATCACTTCACCAGTCACTGCCTTGATCACTTCGGGTCCTGTCAGGAACATGAACGATTGCTTCTCCACCATCACGACCAGATCGGTCAGGGCAGGGGAGTACGCCGCGCCACCCGCGCACGGTCCGAGCATGATGCTGATCTGCGGTACCACACCCGAATATTGCGCGTTGCGTCTGAAGATCTCGGCATAGCCGCCCATCGAACGCACACCCTCTTGAATGCGTGCACCGCCCGAGTCGATCAAAGCGATGAACGGCACGCCGTTACGCACCGACAGGTCCATCACACGGCAGATCTTGCGCGATTGCATTTCGCTCAGCGTCCCGCCGTAAATGGTGAAGTCCTGGGAATACAAATACACTGTCCGCCCGTTGATCTGACCGTAGCCTGTGATCACCCCGTCACCGTAATACTTTTCCTTGAGCAAGCCCAACTCATCGCCTTGGTGTACGATGAATGGTTCGATTTCGTTGAACGTGTTCGGGTCTAGCAATAATTCGATCCGCTCACGCGCCGTCAGCTTGCCTTTGGCTTTTTGTTTCGCTATCCGCTCCGCACCGCCGCCTTCCAACGCCTTGGCGCGCATTTTGCGGAGTTCTAGAATTCTTGGATCTTCCTGTGTCATTTATCATCCTTTTCGTGAACAATTTCACAATTAAAGTATAACTTTGGGATGACTGACAAGCTAGTGATGGAAAGCATGAGGATGATGGAATATCCGCCTCTCCCTTAACTGACGTTTGGTACGAATTTATGAGCTTTATCTCCCCGAATCTTTGCCCAATTGAAATGAACGATGGACCATAGACGATAGACCATTCTGGTAAACATTATCCCTCGTCTATGGTCTATGGTTTTTTATCCCCTTATCAACACAATCTCCCTTTGCGGCTCGGTGAAGTATTCCGCACCATTTTCTGCGATTAACACATCTTCCTCCAAACCGATGTAGCCGTAATCCTTAACTGCCAAACCAGGCTCAATGGTAAACACCTGCCCGACTTCCAGCTTTTGATTTGGAGAATCCCCATACTTCTCCCAAAGCGGACCGAGCAGCGCGCCGCCGTCATGTGCCACGCGTCCGAGTTGGTGCCCCAAGGCGTAGGGATATTCGGGGTAACCCGCGTCAGTGATGATCTCGCGTGAGATCACGTCAATGGAGTTGCCTGTCGCGCCTGCTTTCATCGCTTCGCGTGATTTTTCGATGGCGGTGCGAACGGTGATGAATCCGCGTTGGACTTCGGGCGGCGCTTCCGTTTCGCCCTCGCGCAAAACATAGCAGACACGTTGAATGTCTGAGCAATAGCCTTCGTATTTCACGCCAAAGTCAAAGTGGATGATGTGCCCAGGTTCGACCTTAATGTCCGTTGGTCCGCTATGCCCTACGGGGGAGTTGGGTCCGCTGTTCACGGCGGGGCAGCTATCGGCGGGCCAGGCGAACGTAACGCCGAATTCATCAGTGAGTTTGTGCATGTATTGGCCGATCTCGATCTCGGTCATGCCAACTTTGATGTACTCAAATGTCATTCGGTAGATCTTATCTGTGATCTCAACGGCTTTCTTGATGCGTTCCTGTTCGGTGGGAGTCTTGCGTCCGCGCAGGGAGTTGATAATGGGTTCTGCACTGACGAGGCAGTCTGCATAAGGCGTGCCCTTCAAGTATCCGCGCAGGATCTCGTACATGGCGTGAGTCAAACCGTCAGCGTGGACGTTGTTATGGGAGGTGTTGACAGCTATTCGGTTGGGGTTGAGGCGTGTGATCGTGTCGCGTAAGAGTCCGCTGATGGCGGTATCGTATCCGAGAATTTCATCGAAAACACCCAACCGTTGAAGTGCATCCTTTTCGAGATTGCCGATGACGGCAAGTTTGTCACCTTTGCGGGTGAAAATCAGCGCGGACTGCCAGGTGAGGTCGTTGGGTCCGATCAGAAAATCGAGGACGGGATCGCGCACGCCCGATGTTTCGCGGACGAACGTAAGCCACATGTCAACGTTTTGTTCCTTGAGAATCTCGATGGCTTGATTTGCTTTTTCTTGAATGATGGACATGGTTTCTCCTTATATGGTTTCTTCGACAGGAAGGGGGGCAGGTACATGAAACTTGCGCGGTTCCTTGATGATGAAGACAAGAATTGCGAACATCACAATGGACAAAATTGTGGATAACGCAAAGGTGATGACAAAACCTTGCGTATCTGCAATCCATCCGCCGATGAGCGGGGCGATCATAGTGGCAGGTGCAGTGAGCGTTTGTGCGAGACCAATGTAAAACGGACGCTCCTCCTCGCCGCTGAAATCGACGGTCATGGTCATGCCGTTCGTCCAGATGGAGACGTTGGCAAAACCTGTGAGAATGAAGATGGGATAGAACCACGCAAGCGATGGTGCGGACCATGCAAGGAAGGAACTCAGCGTGGCTGCAACAGCACCGAGAATGAGCATGGCGCGGTGACCGACCTTGTCGCCAAGCCAGCCCATGCCTGCGTTGGCAACGGTTTGCGAGATGGTGAGTGTGGCAGTGAGGAAACCTGCTGTGATCTCATCCATTTGGAAGCGGCGCAGGGCGTAGACGATGTAGAAGACAAAACCCATCGTGGCAAATTGTGAGAGCGTGCGCGCCGCAAGGAACCAATTGAAGTTTTTGTCGCGTTTGAGGATGCGGCTGGCTCCCTGCCAGAAGGGAGTTGGATGTTCGTCAATGACTTTTTCATTGTCCGTTGGTTCACGGGTGCGGGCGAGCGCAAACCATGAGATAGTGAAGAACGTTACGGCGATGAAGAAACAGACAGCAAAATTGAAGGGTTCCTCGTAATAGTTTAGAAGATAACCTGCTCCAATTGCTGCGCCGCTGATGAACAGATTCGCCACGGCGGCTTGCGTGCCAAAGAAGGTACCGCGATATTCGGGCGGGATGATCTTTGAGACCATGCTTGTCCATGGGTTGGCGGTGAAGCCTCCGCCGAGTCCCTGCCAGGTGAGGAGAATGAAGGTGATGATCAAACCTGTATGCAATCCGATCTTGGGGAGAAGCAATGCGACAATGGCAAAGCCCAAAAAAGGAAGGCGTTCATGGATGGTCATCTTCAGAACTGTACTTTTATATCTTCGCAAACGTGACGTGTGGCTTGCGGTGAATAACTGTGGCAACAGCCATCCCGCGGCGTGGATCGCAGGGACGAGTCCGATCAGAGTTGCTGAATTGGTCATCGATGCGACGAAGAGCGGCAGGATCGTCCCGAATGACGCGAATCCCAGGGCGACGCCAAACATGCCGCCATCCATCAATCCGACGGTGACGTTGTAACGCAAATGCCTGCGGGTGAATTGTTCAACTTTGGAGAGTGGGAGCATTGCTCGATTCTAATCGAGCATTGGATTTTACGCCTTGTCATCCTTCTAGCAAAAGCCCAGCAAACTGCTGGGCTTTTGAACACTCTATTGTTTTTCCTGCGGTTTTGGCTTGCCTCTTTTGGCAAGCATTTCATCCGTTCGTTCCACATTTTCATTCTCGACGACTTTGTTTTCAATTGCTTTGGCCTGTCCTCTTACCTTGCCGAGATATTCAGGCAGCTCCACACCAGCCATTTCAGAAATGTCCTGAAGCGGTGGCAGGCTCTTGATCAGGTTGGAGATGAAATTCGAAGTAGACGAACCATCGCCGTTGCCACCGCTGTCCCAGACCGTGATCTTGTCGATCTTTAGATTGCTGATGGCTTCTACCTGACGGGCAACAAGCTCTTCCAGTTTTTCGATCATCAACAACGTGGACGCAGCCTGCGCGTCACCGCCCACACTCTCGACCAATCTGCGATACCCATCCGCTTTGGCTTCGAGCAGCTTGAGTGTGCCTTCCGCTTCTGCCTTGTATTTGGCAAGGATGCCGTCCGCTTCACCCTGGGCCTCGCGCCTGATGCGTTCCGCCTGGGCTTCTGCCGCGATCTCGACCTTGTTCTTCTCAATCTCCTGACGGACAACCTCTTCTGCTCGCAGACGTTCCTGCTCCGCCTTGTACAGAGCCTGTTGGATGGCGACCTGCGCCTCATAGCGTGCGACTTCAGCCTGCTTCAATGCCGCCGCGCGTTTGACCTCCAACCCGGCATTGTATTCCGCAATACTTGCCTTGGATGTGTTCTCGCCCTTGACCGCCTGCGCTTCCTGTTCCTGCACGTAAATGCGCTGGTCGGCTTCGGCGGATTTCTTTCCTTTTTCAGAGTCAGCGCTTGCCTTGGCGCGTTCGATTTCAAGGTTCGCGTTGTACTTGGCAATATTTGCGTTGGCTGTATTCTCGCCTTGCACAGCGGATGCTTCCTGTTCCTGCACGCGCTTACGCTGGTTCGCCTGCGCAGTCTTACGACCGACTTCCGCTTCTGCCATCGCCTCGGCAACTTTGATCTCCTGTTCGCGGACGGAATCAGCCTCACCGATGGCGCCATGCTTTGTTTGAACAGCAACGTCAATTTTTGCCTGATTGACCGCCTCGGCTGCGGCTTTTTTACCAATGCTTGAAATGTACTCGGACGCGTCGGTGATGTCCGTGATGTTGACATTGATGAGTTGCAGACCGATCTTGTTCAACTCAGGTTCCACGTTGCGGCGGATCGAATCGAGGAAACTTTCACGATCCTGGTTAATCTGTTCGATGGTCAGTGAAGCGACTGTGAGACGCAGTTGACCGAAGATGATCTCCTTTGCCATCTCCTCGATGGCGCTTTGTTGAAGATGCAGGATTCTTTCCGCCGCATTGCTCATGATCTCAGGGACAGTGCTCACGCCCACGGTAAAGGTGCTTGGTACGTTGATGCGAATGTTCTGCAGTGACAGCGCATTCTCAAGCGGAATGCTAATGGTGATGGGGGTGAGGCTGATGTAGGCGTAATCCTGAATCAGAGGCCACACGAACGCACCGCCGCCATGCATGGTCTTGCTGGAGCGTCCCCTTTCCACGCGTCCATAGATGACAAGAATCTTGTCTGATGGACAACGTTTGTAACGGCTTGCCATGAACACTACCGTGAAGAAGGCAAGCACAACAAAGGCTATCAAAGCCAGTACACCGAAACCCACAGCGTTCATAGTATTCTCCTTTTGTGATTACATCTTTTCAACGATCAAGGTATTGCCACTCGCCACCCCTGAAACACGGACCTTTTCTCCCGTGGCAATCTGGTTTTTATTGGATGAAACTGCATCGAAAATCTTCAGCGAACCCTGCACAATGACCTGCACCTGTCCCGTACCGTTCTTTGGAATGGTCAAATACACGGTGCCTTCTGAGCCGACCGTATTTTGGATCTTGATGGTTCCTTCTGTTTGCAGGCGTTTCATCTGGGAGAATATCAAGCCTGTTGCTCCAACTGTAATGAGCCCTGCAATCGCCCCACCAAGAATTGTTATAAAAATGTGCAGGTTCGCCTTTAATAAGGCGAGTCCTACAAGCCCGAACATCATGAAAAAGGATGTCAGTCCCTGCACGGATAACAACTTGAAGCTTATGTCTGCATCGGCATGGTCGCCAGATATGTCAATATCTCCCGCGTCCCCAGAGATATCCCCCCCGTCACTTCCCAAGTCTCCGCCGATCAACATCATACCCAAACGAAGAATGAACAATGTCCCACCGATGATGGTGGAAGCCCAGTAGATGACCTCGATCACTGAAAGACCAAACATGTTTGTCCCTTTCTTTTGCCCAGTCAATTATACCTTGATGAAATATACGGAGAAATCAAGGAAAGGTTTCCAGTCTCCTTTTGTGCGAGAGAACCGGGGATGTGCTCAGTCAAAAGTTACTTTTGTAACCATTCATAAATTACACCTTGCGACAAAAATAACTTGACAATCAAGGGAGAAAAACTGTAATATGTTAACGATAAAAACGAACGCTCGTTCATTTATTTTACAGGAAACTGCCATGACTAATCTTAGACTTGGAATTGACATCGGCTCCACGACTGCCAAAGTGGTGATACTGGATCAGTATCAGAACCTTTTGTTCTCTGCCTACCGTCGTCACAATGCGGAGACGGTCAAGACCTTGCAGGGCATCCTTGCCGAAGCAAGAGAGCTTCTCGGTGACGTGAAAGCGGATGCACTGATCACAGGCTCTGCAGGCTTGGGGGTCAGTGAACGATTCCATCTGCCATTCATTCAGGAAGTCATCGCCTCGGCGGAGGTGGTGAAGCAAAGATATCCACAAGTAAGAACATTGATCGACATTGGCGGTGAAGATGCCAAGATGATCTTCTTTAAAGACGCGCAAGCGGGCATGCCCGATATCCGCATGAACGGTTCTTGCGCGGGGGGAACTGGTGCGTTCATCGACGAGATGTCCAATTTGCTGAATGTGCCCATCAGCGGACTGGATTCGTTGGCGAGCCAACATACCATGATCTACCCGATGGCTTCGCGCTGCGGCGTGTTCGCGAAGACCGATCTGCAAAATCTCTTGAGCCGCGACATTCCGCGTGAAGACATTTCTGCTTCGGTGTTCCATGCCGTGGTGTTGCAAACTTTGGCAACGCTGGCAAGGGGATATTCACCCAAGCCGCTGATCCTTTTCTGCGGTGGACCTCTGACCTTCCTGCCTTCGTTGAAGAACGCTTTTATGGATGTGCTTCACCTCACGCCTGACGATGTGCTGGATGTGGACAACGCCGAACTCCTGCCAGCCATGGGCGCCTCACTCGCGCCGATCACTGATTCAGCCGCGAATGGAATTTTCTCACTTTCAGCTTTGATCGAAAGACTCAACACGAAACAGGAACATGCTTCTGCCAATCAGAACCGCTTGCCCGCGCTATTCAAGGATCAGGCGGAGTATCAAAACTGGGAAACAAGGCGGATGCAACACAAGATCGCCCGAGTGGATATTTCCCAACTCAACGGTGACAAATTATTCCTGGGCATTGACTCAGGTTCGACCACCACAAAAATCGTACTGATAGACGAGCAGGGTAGGGTGGCTTTCGAATATTACATCAATAACAAAGGTGATGCCATCGGAGCCGTCCAACACGGATTGGGACAGATCCATCAGCAGTTTGCAGAGCACGGCAAGACACCAACTATCGCACGCAGCATGGTGACAGGTTATGGCGAAGACCTCATCCATTCTGCGTTTGGTTTGGATGAGGGCATGGTGGAGACGCTGGCTCATTTCCGTGCAGCGAAGGCGTTCGATAAGGATGTGTCATTCATCATGGACATCGGCGGACAGGACATGAAAGCCATCTTCGTTAAGGAAGGCTTCATTCAAGATATAAAAATCAATGAGGCTTGTTCTTCGGGCTGTGGTTCGTTCATCGAATCGTTTGCACGCAATATGGGATACACCGCCGCAGAGTTTGCCAAGGAAGCCACCAAAGGCGAATCGCCATGTGACCTTGGCACGCGTTGCACGGTGTTCATGAATTCGAAGGTCAAACAATCGTTGCGTGAAGGCGCGGAGATCAATGATATTTCTGCAGGACTTGCATATTCGGTTATCAAGAACGCACTGCATAAGGTCTTGAAGGTTACAAACATTGAAACGCTTGGCGAGCATATCGTGGTGCAGGGCGGCACGTTCCGTAACCCCGCTGTGCAGAAGGCACTCGAGCATTTGCTTGGTCGTGAGGCCACCTGCCCCGATATGGCGGAGTTGATGGGCGCGTACGGCGCGGCGTTGACTGCACTCGATCATTGCAAGAGCAACGGACACTCAGGTGGCTTCATTCTTGATGAACCCAAAGTGGCGGGTAACTATGCAAAGAAGACCATCCACTGTCACGGTTGTGAAAACAAGTGCGCCGTTACAAAGATGACCTTCCCGAATGGAAACGTTTTTTGCTCTGGCAATCGCTGTGAAAAAATTTTTACGAACGGCGGTAAGGCAGAACGTCGCGGCGTCAACCTGCCCGCCATAAAATATGACCTGCTCTTTGACCGAAAAATGGCTCCTGATACGACTCCGAAGTCGACCATCGGTATGCCCAGAGTTTTGAATCAGTTCGAGAATTTCCCCTTTTGGAACGCGTTACTGGTGGAAAGCGGATTCAAGGTGCAGCTATCAGCACCTTCGAGCAATGCGGTTTTCCAAAAAGGGACGGGGCATATCATGTCGGAGAATCTGTGCTTCCCTGCCAAGCTTGTTAGCGGACATGTCATGAGTTTGATCGAGATGGGCGTAGACAGGATCTTCTTCCCGATGGTATTTTACGAAGAGAGCAGTTTCAGTGACGCGGCGAATAGTTTTAACTGTCCCGTTGTGACGGGGTATGCACAGGTGATCAAGAACGTCATTGACCCTGAAAAGAAGCATGACATTCCGCTGGATATGCCTCCAGTCAACTTTAATGATGAGAAATTGTTGAAGAAGACCTGCCTTGCGTATCTTGAAAGTCTTGGTGTGGAACATCGAATTGCGGCTCGGGCGTTTGAGAAGGCTCAAGAATCACAGAAGCAATTTAAAGGTCAAGTAAGAAGCGTGGCGGCAGAAATATTGGAAAATGCCGAAGAGGATGGACGTCCGGTCATATTGCTGTTGGGTCGTCCGTATCACATCGATCCGCTGATCAATCATAAGATCCCAGATATCCTGATCAATTTTGGATTGGATGTCATCACGGAAGATTCAATCCCGCTTGACGATCTGCAGACTTTGAACAACCGACACGTGATGACGCAATGGGAATATATCAATCGGTATTTTCATGCAGCGCGCTGGGCGGGGGGGCAGGATAATGTGGAAGTGGTGCAGTTGAATTCGTTCGGCTGTGGACCCGACCCTTTTATTTTGGAAGAGGTGAGCGCGCTCTTGGGCGAGTATGGGAAAAGTCCGACGGTCATTCGCATTGATGAGATCGAGAGTGTGGGTTCGACGAAGTTGAGACTGCGCTCAATGTTTGAATCGATGAGACAGTCAAAACCGAAGGAGCTGGTTTATAAGGCGCGCAAGGAGACGCGTATCTATCAAAAGGAGGATCAAAGCCGAACGCTGATTGTGCCCGATTTCTCGCCGTTCTGCTCTCCGCCGATTGTGAGACCTTTTATCGATGCGGGTTATGACATCATCTGGCTGCCGCCTGCTGATCGCAAGTCTGTGGAAGCTGGGCTCAAATACGCCAACAACGAAATTTGTTATCCTGGCACGATAACAATCGGGGACCTGGTCAAAGCGCTTCAATCAGGGAAGTATGACCTGGCGCGGACTGCGATCGGTTTCTCGCAAACGGGCGGACAATGCCGCGCCACGAGTTATGTTGGCATGATTAAGAAGGCGCTCATCTCGGCGGGATTTGAAGATGTGCCTGTGGTCACGCTTTCCACGAATTTACAGACGCTGAACGATCAACCAGGCTTTGAGTTCAATCCAAAAGTATTCATGTACAGGGCTTTTATTAGTATGGCATTGACCGATGCGCTGTCAGACATGTATTACTCGACAGTGATCCGTGAGAAGAATAAAGGTGAAGCAAGGCGGGTTGCTGATAAATATATTTCTGCTTTCATGAGCGGACGAATCCCAACGCAGAGAAAAGCATTGTTAGATGCGCTTGAAAGAGCTGTTGTTGAATTCAATACAATTGAAGTAAATGAAAAGCAATATCCAAAGGTGGGAATTGTTGGCGAAATCTACGTCAAGTACAATGCTTTCTCCAATAACAACGCGGCGGAGTGGCTGATCGATCAGGGCATCGAGGTGATCATGCCGACCTTTTTGGAGTTCTTTGCGGCGGGGGCGATCCACGTCGATCAAAAAGTGAAGACACACATTGCCCGACGCGATGGAATATGGCTATTGGCTTTGCTGGCAAAGAACATACTCAGTGGATATCTGGATGATGTCAATGAAACCATGAAAAAATATCATCGCTTCCATCATCACCCCGATATTGATACCATTGCCCAAAACGCACAGGAGATCCTCAGTCTCAATCACCAATACGGAGAGGGATGGTTGATCTCGGGTGAGATCGCATCCTTTGTGAAGGATGGGATTCCCAATGTACTGTGTTTGCAGCCGTTCGGGTGTATCGCCAATCATATCGTCGCCAAGGGAGCGGAGAAAAAGATGCGGGAACTGTATCCGCAACTGAACCTGTTGTTCCTGGATGCGGACGCGGGGGTGAGTGAGGTCAACTTCTTCAATCGGATGCATTTCTTCCTGAACCATGCGAAGGAGTCGAGGCGCGTCGCTTCTGCTGAACAGGAACCTGGTCAGGGAATCGAGGTGGGGGATTGGGCGGATTCGATTCCCTTGACAGAAACAATCTCAACAGACTAAAATAAAAACGAACGTTCGTTCATTTTTTGGAGAAAAAATGCCAAAAGAGAAAATGAAGAAGGGTGAAGTTACACGCCTTGCAGTTGAGGACGCTGCGATAGAACTGTTCATGGAGCAGGGATACCACGCCACCTCCATGCGGCAGATCGCCGACAAGGCTGGTCTGGCTTTGGGCGGGATCTATAATCACTTCAAGAGCAAGGATGAGATCTTCGAAGCCATCGTGGTGGATAAACATCCGTACAAGCGCATTTTGCCGCTGGTCATGGAAACGCCAGGCGAGACCGCCGAAGAATTCCTGAGGAACGCGTTCAAGTTCACAGTGACCGAGCTTGGCAAAAATCCCATCTATATGAAACTCATGATGATCGAAATGGTGGAGTTCAACGGCAGGCACGGTGCGAGTCTGTTGAAAGAGATCGCGCCCAGGGTTTTACCTGTGTTCGAACAGATGCTGAAAGTTCGTAAGGGATTGCGCATTACCAATCCCGCCATGTTCCTCCGTTCGTTTTTCGGCATGGTCATTTCGTATTTCATCACAGAGACACTTACTGCCAATTCGGTGATCAGTAAATTCATGCCAAAAGATTCCGCCGATATTTACATCGACATGTACCTTCATGGTGTTCTCAAGGAGTCCGTATGAACTCTCGATTAATGTCTATCATCCGCAAGGAATTTATCCAAATCTTGCGTGACCCACGCACGTTGATCATGATCATCATCATACCGATCATGCAGTTGTTCCTGCTCGGGTACTCGGCGACCAATGATGTACGAAATGTTCCGCTTGCCGTATTGGATCAAAGTAAAAGCATCGAGTCGCGCGCATTACTCGATGCGTACAAAGCGGCTGATTATTTCCGAATCGCGTACACGGTCCAGTCTGAAGCGGAGATTGAGACGCTCATCGAAAGCGGGGATGCGCGCGCCGCGGTCATCATTCCACCCGATTATGCACAACGTCTCAACGATGGAAATGCGCAGGTTGCCTTTATCCTGGATGGTTCTGATCCAACCAGCGCCTCCACGGCTCTATCCGCTGCACAATTGATCAGTCAGTCGCATGCCACCAAACTGCTCACGGAACGTTTTGCACGCACGGGACAGAACATGCGCATCCAGCCGCCTGTGCAGGTGCGCACAACGGTTTGGTATAACCCCGATATGATCAGCGCCTACTTCATGATCCCTGGTGTGATCGGCATGATCCTGTATGCCATTGCAGCAATCCTCACAGCTTCATCGGTTGTGCGCGAGCGCGAGCGCGGCACCATCGAGCAGCTTATCGTCACACCCATCCGCCCCTGGGAGTTGATCGTTGGCAAACTCATGCCGTATGTCATTCTCGGTTTCTTCAACACCATTGAAGTACTGGCAGTGGGGCATTGGTGGTTCGGCATGCCCATTCGTGGCGACCTTGGTTTAATACTCATCCTGTCGGTCGTTTTCCTTGCCACGGGTTTGGGCATTGGTCTGTTTGCATCCACCATCGCCAATACACAGCAGGAAGCCATGCTTACCGTTTGGATGACCCTTCTGCCAAGCATTTTCCTCTCAGGCTTTTTCTTCCCGCTTGAAGCAATGCCCAAGGTGTTGCAATGGCTGTCCTATCTCATGCCACTGCGTTATTACCTTGTCATCATCCGTTCATTGTTACTCAAAGGCGTCGGTCTCCAGATGATCCAGTCCGACGTCCTCGCCATGACCCTCTTCGCAGTTGGCATCATGACTGCCGCTGCATTGCGCTTCCGCAAGCGCCTTGACTAATCCTAAGGAGAATTCCATGAATAACAAACGTCCCCCTGTTCCCGCGATTGTCATCATCCTATTGTTGATCGCCGTAAGTGTATATTTTATTGTCACGCAAACGACAGCCGAAGAAAACGGAGCGCTGACCGCATCTGGAAGCATCGAAGCCACCACTGTGAACGTTGCACCCGAGATGGCTGGCAAAGTAGTGGAAGTCCTCGTTGATGAGGGACAGCCCGTCACTACGGGCACCCCGCTTCTTCATCTGGACGATAGCCTGCTTCAGTCCGAAAAGCAGACAGCCCAAACCGCGCTGGATTCTGCCAACGCCGCCGTCAAAACTGCCGAGGTTGCATTGGAGTCTGCCCAACTGCAATATGACATTACCCTGACCAATGCGCTTGCACAGGAAAAGAACACTCGTATTGCCATCTGGAAAGATTCCAAGCCGACGCAATACGATCAGCCTGTTTGGTATTTCTCCAAGGAAGAACGCCTTAAAGCCGCCCAAACCGAAGTGGATGTGAAGAAGGCTGCCCTCAATGAGGCGATGAAGAAATTGGAAGAGATTAGCCAGCGTGCAGGCAGTTCTGATTTCCTTGAGGTTGAAGCCAATCTCGTACAGATGCGGCTCGCCTTTGAAAATGCCCAAGCCGTATTCGATGCCACCAATGGAGCCTCTGACAGTCAAACACTGCGCGATGCCGCTCAGATCACCCTCGACGAAGCTGAGATCGACTTGAACGACGCACAAAAGGATTACGACGATGCCCTTACTACCGATGGCGCTGTCGATGTTCTTGAAGCCCGTGCCGATGTGATTGTTGCCCAAGAGGCTTACGACCTTGCCGTGGACAACCTGCGTGCATTGCAAACAGGCGCGGACTCGCCTCAAGTGCTGGCTGCCGCAAAGGCTGTTGAACAGGCAACCGCTGCTCTCGAACAGGCAAAGACCAATATTGCATCTGCACAATCAAGACTTAACCAGGTTGAAACTCAACTCAAAAAGATCACTGTGTACGTTCCGATGGATGGTGTCATCCTGACACGTAATGTGGAACCTGGTGAATTCGTCCAGCCCGGGGCGGTTGCCTTTGCGATGGCAAACCTCAATGAATTGACCATCACTGTCTACGTTCCTGAGAGTAGATATGGCGAAATTTCCCTGGAACAAAAAGCTTCAGTAACTGTTGATTCCTTCCCCAATGATACTTTTGACGCAGTTGTCTTCCATATTGCCGATCAAGCGGAATTTACCCCGCGCAACGTCCAAACCGTGGAAGGGCGCAGTTCAACCGTTTACGCCATCAAATTGAAGGTAACCGATAGCGAAGGCAAACTAAAGATCGGTATGCCAGCAGACGTGGTGTTCAAATAGCTCTGATGTTATGTCATTCTGAGCGGAGCGACACTTGCACCGCACGCAAATGCAGGTGAGAATCTCTACCACAACAGGAGAGACTCTTTGCTTTGGCTCAGGGTGACATGTTTGAGGAATAACAGAAGTGGAATATCTCGTACAAGCAAGCGACATAAAAAAACATTTTGGCGATGTTCAAGCTGTTGATGGTGTTTCTTTAAACATCAAGCCTGGCGAGATCTATGGACTCGTCGGTGCAGATGGGGCAGGGAAGACGACCACTATACGTCTGCTTGTTGGCGCGCTTAGGGCAGACGCGGGTGAAGTCAATATTTGCGGGTACGATATCGCCAAACAAACGGAACAAGCCCGTTCCCAATTCGGTTATCTCTCGCAGCGCTTCTCTATGTACGAAGATTTGACCGTTCTTGAAAACATCCGCTTTTTTGCAGAGGTACGTGGACTGAAATCAGATGAGTGGTTACCGCGTTGTATGGAGATACTGGAATTCGTGGGCCTTGAAAAATTCACCGATCGCCGCGCTGGGAATCTCTCGGGCGGCATGAAGCAAAAGCTAGGTTTAGCTTCTGCACTTGTGACGCACCCAAAAGTATTGCTCCTCGATGAACCCACCACGGGCGTTGACCCTGTCACACGCCAGGATTTTTGGCAATTGGTGATTCGACTCTCTACACAAGGTGAGGGTGTAAGCGTAATTATTTCCACGCCCTACATGGACGAAGCGTCACGTTGTCATCGTGTTGGGTTTATGAAGAACGGACGAATTATTGCTGAAGATACGCCATCCAATTTGCGGGCGCGGCTTAATGGACGCATCCTTGCGTTGCGCGGTTCACCGATCAATGTGCTTCGCCATGTCGCACACAAGGATGTGGATGTGGAAGATGTTCAGGCGTTCGGAGATAGATTGCACATCCGCGTCGGGGAGAATAAGGCTCAAGATGTTTTAAGTAGGCTCAAGTCTGAAATAGGAAGCGAGGGCGGTCATGTGGATGAGCTCCGCATCGTGAATCCTGTCCTTGAAGATGTCTTCATTGCATTGTCCGATCACGAATACGAACATAAAGGAGTTGAGTCATGATTAACCTTGATCTTGGTACATTGGTTGACCGTCCGATGAAAGATGTTTTTGCATTTGTTGGAAATCCCAAAAACATGTCGAAATGGAATTCGGCGGTGGTGAGTTTGGAACAGGTCACGCCTGGCGAAGTGGGCGTTGGTACAAAATTCAAAAGTGCGGGCGAGTTGATGGGACGCCGCATCGAAGGGGAGATGCAGGTCACCGCGTATGAGCCTGATACCAAGTGCGGTTTTCAGGTGAACTCGGGACCGATGCAGGTCAACATCACAGTCACGCTCAAAACCGTTGGCACGGGAACAAAGATTAGTCTCAACGCGCAGGGCAATCCCGCTGGTGTATTCAAACTTGCTGAAGGCGTGATGGCGGGGCGTGTCAAAACGATGATGGAAGAAAATCTTGGGCGATTGAAAGCGCAGTTGGAAAAGGGAGCGTAAATGTCTTTGCCTGTCATCTACGTTGAGAATCTCACGCGCCGCTTCGGTGATTTCGTTGCGGTCGACCACATCAACTTCGAGGTGAACAAAGGGGAGGTGGTTGGCTATCTTGGTCCGAACGGATCTGGCAAGACTACCACGATCCGCATGCTGCTGGGTTTGCTCGAACCAAGCGAAGGTGAAGCGACCGTTTTGGGATTCGACGCGTTCCGGCAAACCGAAGAAGTACGTGCCCGCGCGGGATACATGTCGCAGAAGTTTGCGATCTATGATGATTTGACCGTGCAGGAAAATCTGACGTTCTACGGCGGCGTGTATGGTATCACGGACAAAACCCGTATCGCGCATACCCTTGACCTGGTCGGGCTCCACGGACATGAATCCACGCTGACGCGTTCTCTCTCTGCAGGCTGGCGGCAGCGACTGGCATTGGGCATTGCATTGGTGCACGAACCGAAATTGCTCTTCCTGGATGAACCCACCTCAGGGGTAGACCCCACTGCCCGCCGCGCCTTCTGGGACTTGATCTACGAGCTCGCTGATAACGGTGTGACAATCCTTGTCACAACGCACTACATGGATGAAGCCGAGTACTGTGAACGAGTTGGCATTATGCGCGATGGCAAATTGCTGGCGATGGACACTCCCTCCAACCTGAAACGTGACATCATCCCTGGCGACGTGTGGGAAGTCTTTGCCGAGCCGTTGCAGGATGGATTGGAAGTATTGCCTGATGTGGATGGTGTATTACGTGTGGGATTGGCGGGCGATCACTTGCGGACGATCACGGAAAGAGGAAAGAAGAAAGACGATTTGCTGAGGGCGTTGAAGGGGAAGAATATGAATGTGAAAGATATTGTTGTCGGTGAGCCGACGCTGGAGGATGTGTTTATTTCTTTAGCGCGTTGAAATGTTGGAAAGTTGAAAAGTTAGCAGGTTGGAACGTTCAAATGTCCCAACCTGCTACTTGTTAACCGACAAGTTACTGCGGCTGGACATTAGTCTGCTCAGGGACAACGATCGCCATGATCAGGTAAACCAACGCGATCCCGCCGAAGCCTGTGAAGAACGCCAGCAAAGTCAACAGGCGGACGATGGTTGGATCAATGCCGAGGTAGTCACCCAAGCCTGCGCATACACCCGCGATCATGCGGTTGGATGTACTACGGGTCAGTTGTTTGTATTCGGTGTTCATGATGTACTCCTTTCAAATAAGGTCTAGAGAGACATACGCAGATACTTGAAAGAAGTTGCAGGTTTGTTGTCCGCGCTGAGCGGAGCGCTAGCGCAGTCGAAGCGCTGTATTGCATCGAAACCGCAAATATGCATTGATGGTGAAATTCCGTGAAGTGGTCTCGATATGCCCTTTGGCTATCGCCTCAGGGCTACTCGACTACAACTGGATTCCCCAATGGCGACTCATATGGGCTGGTCAACGATTCAGGCAACAAACTGATGCAGCTCTTCAGCCCATCGAAATTCTCCATCCTTTTTACTTGATCGTGTACAAGCAACACTGCATGAATACTGTCATTGACCATGCGGGTCATTGTCCCTTCGTTTAGATACTGATAATGCAGGGACAGAAACCACTGGTCCTCCTGCGCGCTGTAATACTTGCGGATGTGAGCGTATTGCTGATGCAATGCCTTGTCCTTCACAAATGGCAAATAGGAGGGCGGATCTGGATTTGGCATGATCACATTCCAGAAGTTGCATTCAGGGTGATCTCTTACGTATAGTTGGTCGAGTCCATACCAATCATCTTTGATGATGCCAATCGCTTCTTTTTGCTTTTCCTCAAAAAGCTGTTTGAATTCCTGTTTTGTCGTTGTGGCAATTTTGCGCGCCCACAGGATGTCACAGATCAAGTGGAAGAAGTAACCAAGGCGAAAGCTGTAGAGCTTTATGTCATCTTCAGGTTTGATGTTTGCCAGATATTGCTGGTAATACACGAGATCATGGATGGCATGTTCACCCTCGCCTTTTCGCAGGAAGTGGGTGACTTCCTTGGGAGGATCGAATTCAGTCCAAGTTTCATTGGGGATACCAGAATCGGGGGAGATATTGCCGAAGGTGAACGTGACCACGTCCACTTCAGGGAAGTAGCTGATGAGATTTTCTGCAATGCGTAAATGTGAGATCCATGTGCCCATTATTTATACTTCCTGCTCTCCAAATAATTTGCCAGCCCTGCCCAAAGCAATGCCAGCCCAATGATCGCGTACACAATTCCCTGCAATCCCAGCCATCGGATTTGGGAGACGCCAAAGGCTGTGAACAACAGACCGACGGTCCCATAAAAGATCGTATTTCGTAAATAATCAGATCTTGTCCGCTTGGATTTCAGGATGTTTTGCTTTGTCATTTCCTCCAGTGCAAGGACTTGTTCTTCATGCCGATCCTTGCAGGCAAGCACATCGTCAATGAGCGTTGCGCAATCCGAGCAAAGTACACGTTGACAGTGTTTGCAAATTCCAATCGCGGGTTTGTCAGGATGATTGAAACAGACCAACCTATTCTCCGATCATTTGGAGGATTAATTCTCTTCTTCTTGGCTTGTTATCGAAATCCACATAAATAACTTGTTGCCAAGTTCCCAATGTCAATTGTCCTTCCACAAATGGAATGGTCAGTGACGGACCAAGCAGGGAGGCACGGATGTGGCTATGACCGTTGCCATCGTGCCAGCGGGCATTGTGTGCGTACTCGCGGTCCTGCGGAATGATCTCCTCGAAGAGACGTTTCAAGTCGCTGACCGCGCCGCTTTCGTATTCAATCGTCGTCAACGCACTTGTAGAAGACGGACAAAAGACGGTCACGGTTCCAGCCTTCAATCCACTTTTTGAAAGAACATCTGTAATTGCTTCGGTGATGTCGTGTACGTCTGTATCGCCGCGTGTGTTTAATGATATGGAGCCAGTTTTCACTGTCATGATGGTTTCACCCTTTCTTGCCACAGAGACCCAGAAATTTTAAATTCTCAGGGACGCTGCATCTCCGTGGTTAGATTTTCTCAAGCGGATGCCTCAGTACGGTCTTTAACTTCTCAGGCGCAGCTTTGCGCGGATCTCCCAGATAAATCTCGTGATGTTTCCCGTTCGGACCGACGCGATCGCGATAACCGTTCTCGGCTGCAAATGCCCGCATCCTTTCGATGGTGGTGGGTTCGGTGGCGTACGGTCCAACATGCATGACTTGCACACACAAGCCCTCCTCGAAATTTGCCAGCCGTAATTTGAAAAGCATTTCACCGTCCCCTTTCTTTTTGCGGATTTGTTCCAAGCCCTCAGCAAAGACATCTTTTGTAATCACGTCAGGTTGCAGGATCATCAGTGTGAAAAACCAATTGTCTTTCACGGTAATGTCGAATAAGCCATCTTCCACCCACCATAACCCTTCCAGTGCCATCACGGGATAATCTGTGGGATTTATTTTTCGTTTCTTGAGCATGAATTTCAATGTGTACGAAATGCTGTATAAAGCCTGTGTTGCTTCTTGAAATCCCGGTGAGTTCCCAGGTTCTTTTCCCTTCTCGATTGCCCCATCGATCATCGCGAATTGCAGCTTCGGCACTTTCAAGATTTCCACCTTCGTGGCTGAGGGCATATATAAATGCTTGAGTTCTTTCTTTAGATCAAGAGTTTTCATTCTGTTTCTCCTTTATGAATCACATCCCTTCCGTACTT
The DNA here is from genome assembly GCA_964436455.1 of uncultured Anaerolinea sp. Taxonomy (GTDB): domain Bacteria; phylum Chloroflexota; class Anaerolineae; order Anaerolineales; family Villigracilaceae; genus Defluviilinea. Next base: position 38,423 of record CAYTDB010000005.1, read on the forward strand.
TTCTCTCAACACATCCAAAGCTTCCTGCAACTTACGTGACTTTTCACTGTCCATGTCCCACAATCCCAGTTGACGGATTGGCTGCCCGAGCCCGCTTACGCCAACGCCGATCAAGCGTACTGCCTGATTTGACTTTCGCACCGAGTTCATCAACTCCAACGCGGCTTTGGCGATCTCATCTTCCTGGTCAGTGCGATGACCAAGTGTTGTTTGACGCGTCAGGGTTATGAAATCGGGCCAGCGAATTTTTAGTTTGATCGTCGAGCCTGCCAATTCCTGTTTTCGCAATTGCGATGCTACGCGCGATGCCTGTTCGCGGATCGTCTTTTGCAAAATCTTGTCGTCACGCACATCCACCGAAAACGTCACTTCCTGGCTGATGGATTTTGTCTCATGTTCGGTCACGATGGGGCGGTTGTCGATCCCTTTTGCATGTCGCGCAAGATCGCGCCCGTTCTCACCAAACAGGCGGATCAACTCACTCTCGGGCCATTTCGCAATATCACCGATAGTATGGATGCCCAACTCGCTCAATCGCTTGGATGTTTTCGGACCAACGCCCCACACCATATCGGCAGGTAATGGGGATAGAAAAGCCGCTTCCTCTCCATGCGGGACAACTGTCACTGCGTTCGGAGGCTCTGCCAGCCCCTGGGCTTTGATCCGCTTCAATGCGAGCGCCTTGCCGACCTCGGTGGCGATCTTCGCCACCAGTTTGTTGGACGCGATCCCGATCGAGCTGGGTAAATGTAATTCGTCGCGGATACGGGCTTGAAGTCCACGCGCGAGGCGTTCGTGTTCTTCCTGAATATCCGATATATCGAGAAAGGCTTCGTCGATGGAGATTTGTTCCACCAATCCGCTTTGGTCGTGAAGAATGTCCATCACCTTGTGAGAGACTTCGCTGTAGAGACGATGGCGTCCAGAAACTATGATCAATCCCGGGCAGAGACGAATCGCGCGGCTCATTGGCATGGCACTCCGCACGCCCAATTTCCGGGCGGCGTACGAGCATGAAGCAACCACGCCGCGTTCGTTTGGCTTTCCGCCCACGGCAAAAGCCACCCCGCGAAGGCTGGGATTTTGAGTCTCCTCCACGGAGCAGAAGAAAGCGTCCAGGTCGAGGTGCAGAATGGTGCGTGGCATGTTTCAATTATATTATGCCCGCTTTGGGTTTATGCACGCAAAAGATTTTCGGTGCTGGTTGAAAACTGTTACTGGATTTCAATGTTATAGAAGGCCCTGTGAAGTAGGATTAAGATGGTCTGGAGGTTTTTTTATGAACAGAAAATCCAAATTTATGTCGATTCTGGCGATGCTCTTGTTGTTTTCTCTGGTAGCGCCCATGATTACAGGTGTTACTGACGTGTCAGCAGGGGGGTATTGCGATTGGGCAAGATTTGTCGCTGATGTGACCGTTCCGGATGGATGGCCGGTGGCTCCCGGGCAGGTTCTGAACAAAACCTGGCGATTAAAGAATATCGGCACCTGTTGGTGGTCAAAATCCTATAAGTTGGTTTTTGTGGGTGGCGCGCAAATGGGCGGGGTTTCGGAAATGAATCTTCCAATGGATGCGGCTCCCGGTCAGACCATTGATGTGACAATTGGTTTGACCGCCCCTATTACGCCGGGAAGTTATTTCGGTTATTGGAAACTCCAAAATCCATCAGGTGGTCAATTTGGGATTGGGCAGACTGCAAGTGAGCCTTTCTTTGTTGAAATTGAAGTGGTGAGCAAGGCGGCACCTGTTTATGACTTTGCAGCCCAAGCCCCATTTGCCAAATGGGGCACCGAGGCATCAGGGACGAGGCCCTTCCCCGGTGTGTATGGCGACCCGGATGGTTTTGTGCAGATAATTGACCGCCCTGTTCTCGAAACGGGAATTCCCGCCAATGGGACGGGCATTCTGATGTCTCCGCCTGCTGAATACAATGAACATATTTATGGGATTTTTCCGGCATACACGGTTAAGCCGGGAGACCGCTTTCAAGCGTTCATTGGGTGTGAATACGGTTCACCGAAATGCGATGTCAAATTTGTTCTTCAGTATCAAAATCCCGAGGGAGGCGGCACCCGTTCGTATTGGAATAAGATCAAGCGATACAAAAATTCCTTTACCTGGGTGGATATCAGTCTTAACGCATTGGCTGGAAAAACAGTCTCATTCATACTGCTGATCCGCCCCATCGGAATTACATCATGGGACAAAGCTGTATGGGTGAACCCGGTGATCGTAAATCCCAATCAACCCGCCCCAGTGGTACCCGTGGTCACCTCCGTCCCGGCTACGCCGGTTCCGTCCATCGCTACATTGCCGCCCAGCACCCTTTGTGATCGCGCCTGGTTCCTGGATGATGTAACTGTCCCTGATGGCACCGTCTTTGCTCCAGGACAGAAATTCACAAAAACTTGGAAATTGAGAAATGTAGGAAGTTGCACCTGGACGACGGATTACTCCCTGGTCTTCTCCACTGGCGACCAGATGGGTGGACCCGTTTCGGTCAACCTCCCGACATCAGTTGGACCACGCCAGGAGATAGACCTGTCGGTGGATCTTACCGCTCCGGAAAGTCCTGGAAATTACCGCGGCTATTGGTTGTTAAAAAACGCCGCGGGCAAATTATTTGGGATTGGGGTGCAGTGGAACACGCTTGCGAACAAGCCGTTCTGGCTTGCGATCAATGTTGCAGGTGCGCCGCCTCCAACGAGCGCCAACGGCTATGATTTTGTCGCCCATGCCTGTGAGGCACAATGGACGAGTGGGGCAGGTGTGTTGCCCTGTCCGGACCAAAGTGTATCGAACGGCACGATCATGATCGTGAATAATCCCATTCTTGAGAACAACACGGTTGACCCGCGCTCAGCCTTGTTAACCGTTCCGCAATTGGCGTATAACGGATATATTCAGGGTGTTTTCCCTCCGTTCACGGTTCAGAGCGGAGATCGGTTCAGGTCTTTGATAAACTGTGAATACGGACAGAAAAACTGCTATGTGGTCTATCGCCTGGATTATCAGGTGGATAATGGCCCCGTCCAGCATTTCTGGGCATTCGGCGAACGTTATGAAGGGTTGTATTATCAGGCAGATGTGGATTTAAGTCCGCTGGCAGGACAAACAGTCAAATTCATACTGAGAGCCGATGCGAACGGTTCGCCGACTGGAGACCGCGCGCTGTGGGTCGCACCAAGCATTGTCCGTAGTGGTGGTGCAGTCCAGCCCTTGGCAGTCTCAACCGATACAGCTGTGCCAACTGCAACATCGATTCCTGCAATTACACAGACTTCCACACCCGCGCCTGTTGAACCGACTGCAACGCTGCTGCCGCCTACCATTGTCCCAACGGCAACAGCGACACCGGTTCCCAACAATGTATACTTGAATTCCAGGTATGGTTTCAAACTCACGCTTCCTGCCGGTTCTTCACTGTCTGTCTTATCTGATAACAGGTCGCGTGTTACACTCCCGATCGCATCCGGAACGAATTTGGTGGAAAAGTACCTTGAAGTGGTGGTGGTGGACGGTTTGATCCCATGCCGTACAACCAGCTTTACCAACCCTGCAACCAGTTCATCGAACACCATTATTAATGGAAGCACCTTCCTGGTGGAAACTGGCATGGATTCTGCTTTGGGTAACATCTACACATGGATGGCATATTCCACCTCGTACAATAATGCCTGTATCAGTATGAATTTCATCCTCCACTCGGGGAACAACGGTGCGCCTCCATATGACCCCGTGTCCGAATCGAGCGTGTTTGAAGCCATGATGGCTACATTTGAATTAACGGGTCCGTAGGTTGAATCCGCAGGCAGGTTAGTATTAATATGGAGGCATTGTACCCAACGCCTCCATATTTGTTTTGAGCGACTTATGCCCCATACAGGAAATGGTCATTAATGGGATATTGAACAAATGTTAAAGAGACGTTATACTCAATTTGGATGGAACTTTTTACTTGTTCTTTACGTCCCCCTAAATTGGATGGATGAGAGGAGAATGATATGAAGTCACGAATAAAGATTACATCGACGATGTTGTTGGTCGCGTTGCTGTTTTCGCTCATTCCGGCGCTGGCACTGCCGAAGAGCGCATCCGCCGCGACCTGTGACTGGGTTCAGTTCGTTGCCGATGTGACCGTACCCGACGGTGCGAAATACGAACCCGGTGCAACGTTCAAGAAGACCTGGCGGTTAAAGAATATTGGTACTTGCACATGGACAACCTCCTATTCGCTGGTGTTTGATTCAGGTGAACAGATGGGAGCGCCCGCTTCCATAAAATTTCCCTCGGAAGTGAAGCCTGGTCAGACCATTGACATAAACGTGGATATGACTGCACCGAGCAAAGCCGGCCATTACATAGGGTATTGGAAGTTCAAGAACGCTTCCGCTGTTTTGTTTGGCATTGGTTCCACCGCCAACAAATCCTGGTGGGTCGAGATCAACGTGATCGGATCGACAACAACCGACATTGCCTACGACTTTACCGCAAAAGCCGCAGATGCCACCTGGTCGAGTGGCGCTGGCGGTCTCAAGTTCCCTGGCACTGATAAGGATGCAAAAGGCTTTGCGTTGAAACTGGATGCTCCTAAATTCGAGAGTGGAGTGACAGCCACAAAAGCAGGCTTGCTCTTTGTCCCGCAGAATATCACCAATGGCTTTATCCAGGCACGGTATCCCGCCTTTAAAGTCCAGAGTGGTGATCGCTTCCAGGCGACCATCGGTTGTGAATCAGGTGCAACATCCTGTTATGTCGCGTACCGTCTTGACTATGAATTGGACGGCGCGATCAAAACCTTCTGGACATTCCGCGAACGCTACGAAGGTCTGACCTATGGCGCAAACATTGATCTAACCCCTCTTGCAGGTAAGGAAGTCAAATTTATTCTTTACATATCCGCGTATGGCTCTCCGAGTGGTGACCGTGCTTTGTGGGGGAATCCGGTCATCGTCCGGAAGGGAAGCGGGACTGTACCTTCTCCCACACCAACGGTCACTGGCACGCCTCCCACTGCCACGCCGACCAAGACTCAGTCACCTGCAACACAAACCGTCCCGCCCTCATCCTGTGACAAGGTGCAGTTTGTCGCCGATGTCAGCATTCCCGATGGAACTGTTTTGCAGCCCGGTGCGCAGTTCACAAAGACCTGGCGTTTGAAGAACGTAGGTTCATGCACATGGACAACCTCCTATCAACTCGTGTTCTTCAGCGGCGAAAAGATGGGCGCGGCCTCCTCTGCTGCCTTTACAAAACAGATTGCTGTTGGTGAAACCGTGGATATTTCCATGCCCATGGTTGCTCCCACCACGTCCGGATCCTACCGCGGTTACTGGATGTTCAAGAATGCCAGCGGTGCGCTCTTCGGCATCGGCGCGCAAGCCAATAAACCCTGGTGGGTTGATATCAAAGTCACCGGCGGACCAACGGTCACGCCCGGTGCCCCAACTGCCACAGCCACACAAGGCGGACCAACCACAACACCTTCCGCTACGCCAACACCATTGACCGGCACTGCCTATGACTTCGCGGCAAATGTCTGTTCGGCTTCATGGTTCAGCGGCTCAGGTTCCACAGCGCTTCCATGCCCCGGTACTGATGGCGATGCAAAGGGTTTCGTACTCAAAGTAAGCAACCCCAAACTTGAAAACGGAAACACCGATTCACGCGCGGGCTTGGTCACCTTCCCGCAGAACGTCCAGGATGGATACATTCAGGGCATCTACCCTGCCTTCAGTGTAAAAAATGGAGATCGCTTCCAATCCACGATCAATTGCGAATACAATGCAACCAATTGCTATGTGGTCTTCCGCCTCGATTATCAAACAGGCTCCGATACGATCAAGACCTTCTGGGGTCCTTTCCTCGAACGGTATGAAGGAGGTGTCTTCAATGTGGATGTAGATCTGACGCCTTTGGCTGGCAAGGATGTCAAATTCATACTGACCGTACTCTCTGTTGGATCACCAGCTGGTGACCGTGCCCTGTGGGTGGGTCCACGCATCTACCGATCTGAAGGCGGTTCTTCATCATCTGCCTCACCGACGCAGAATCCAACCAGCGATTGGGAGAAGTATTTTAGCGAGAAGTATGGTTTCGAATTCAAATACCCCAAAGGCGCAACTGTCTCAGATCAGTCCGATGTTCATGCGCGCATAAACATTCCTGTCATCACCTCTGGAACCAACCTCTCTGAAAAATATGTTGACGTGACTGTCGTCGAAGGTGCTGCCACGTGCAATTCGCCGGATCTCGGCGGTGAAGCGACTACAATAGAAACCGTCACGATCAATGGCATTGACTTCTTGAGAGAAGCAGGTGCGGGAGCCGGGGCGGGCAATATGTATGAATTTGTTGCCTATTCAACCAAATCGAACAACAACTGCGTCAGCCTGACCTTTATCTTGCACTCGACCAATCCCGGCAATTACCCCACCCCGCCCCCGGAATTTGACAAAGCAGCCGAGGCGGCTATATTCGACTTAATCATCAAAACCTTTGATTGGACGGGCTAGCCCGCTTCATTCCTGACCGGAAGCCTGGTCCGCGTGACCAGGCTTTTCTTGCCCCTCAACCCCCTCTCCTAAGCGAGAGGGCCGGGGTGAGGGAGAGACCATGCCCCTCGACCGTCCCACCATCCTCCTCGCTGATGACGATCCCACCATCGCAGACAGCCTTGCCCCATTCCTCGAACGTGCAGGCTTTCATGTGCTGGTTGTATCCGACGGTATGGGCGCGCTTGATAAAGCCCAGAAGCACCATCCCGACCTGATCATCCTGGATGTGCTTATGCCGCGCATGGACGGGCGCGAAACACTGCGTCGTTTACGCAAATCCAGCATCTGGACACCGACCATACTTCTTACTCAGGTGGGGGAAGCATCCGAACGAGCGCTTGCCCTTGAAGAAGGCGCGGATGATTACCTCAACAAACCGTTCGATCCGCATGAACTGCTTGCGCGTGTGCGCGCTGTTCTTCGCAGGGCACGTCCCGGTGAAAGGTCGCTTTCTGCCGCATGGCGACTCACTGCTGAAGACTTGGTCCTTGACCGGCGTGCACGCCGTGCAACGCTTGCCAGCAAAACACTGGATCTCACCCCCAAAGCCTTTGCTGTTTTGGAACACCTGATGACCCATCCCGATGAAGCCATTACCCGGGAACGCCTGCTCGAAGTGGTATGGGGCTGGGAATACCCCGCTGGTACGCGCACTGTCGATACACGCGTTGCCGAACTTCGCAAAGTATTGGATGATGATCCCGCCGAGCCGCGTTTCATTGAAACGATCCCGGGTGAAGGTTATCGTTTTATCGCGTCCGTGCATGGGGAAGGATAAGATGTTCATAAAAAACAGGTGGCGGTCATTGCTTCTCTGGGTGGGTCTCCCCATTGGTGTTGGTTTGGTCTTTGGTCTTTTGGCTGGTTTTCTATTGCCAGAAGAGTTCCCATTCCTGGCATCTGTGGATCTGGGGTTTTCCGGCATTGTCTTTGGCATGAGTATTCGGAATTCCGGGCTGGTTGGATTCCTGCTCGGTTACTTTGTCACTTTATTTATCCTGTCCATATATTATTGGGACAGGCGTCATGTCTCCCAGACCCAAACGATGTATGCGGATTATTTGCAGACCGAAAGGGAAAACAGGCGTAACTTCATGCGCAGGCTTGACCACGAGATCAAGAATCCACTCACGGGTCTGCGCGCTGCGTTGGTCAATCTCAAAGAGGAGCAGACGGATGAACAACGTCAGCGTGCAGTGGGGAATGCCAATCGTGCTGTTGAACGCCTCATCCGCCTGTTGACTGATCTGAGAAAACTATCAGAACTTGAGGAACGCGCCATCGAACGGATACCCGTTAATGTGCCTGAGTTGCTGGATGATGTTGTGACTGCAGCGCGTGTCAACCCGGCGTATGAGGGACGCGAGATCAGTCTGCTGATTCCAAAAGTCCCATCACCATTCCCATCCATCACTGGCGACCGTGACCTGGTTTTGCTGGCGGTGTATAACCTTGTTGAGAACGCACTCAAGTTCACATCCAGGGGAGACTCGATTGAAGTCCGTGCGATGGAGGATGGACGGGTAATCGTCATCGAAGTGGCAGATACAGGACAGGGTATTCCATCCGAAGACCTTTCCAAAATATTTGAAGAGCTTTATCGCGGTTCGAATGCACGTGGTACCGAGGGGAGTGGGCTTGGGCTTGCGCTGGTGAATCGCATAGCCACTTTGCACGGCGGCGGTGTGGGAGTCCGTTCCAGTCAGACCGATCCGCGCGGAACGGTGTTTACCTTAAGATTGCCGAGGCGTTAATTTCCCCTCTTTCACCGGGAGAGGAGCAGATGTAAGGGGGGAATACAGTGTTACAAAACTGTAACATCTCTGCGACAGGCTTGTAACAACTGGGGAATATCATTAAGGTATGAAAACTACCGAGAACTCATTGATCAAATCTGCACAACATGGCGATATGGATGCGTTCAATACACTTGTTCTGACCTACCAGGATATGTTGTATCGCATCGCCCTGCGGATCGTCCGCGATGAATGTGTTGCGGAGGATGCCGTGCAGGAGGCGATGGTCCATGCGTTTCGTCATATTTGTTCGTTCCGTGGCGGCAACTTCAAAAGCTGGCTGGCGCGTGTGACGGTCAATGCCAGTTATGATGAACTGCGGCGCGGAAAACGTCACAATGGAATTCCACTGGAGCTCTTCACGAGTGATGGGGAAGAGGTGGAGTCACCGGATTGGATGCGGGATCCAGCTACAGGTCCAGAAGAAAGAGCCGAACAGTCCGAGTTACAGAGGGCATTGTACAGTTGTATTAAATCCCTCGTGCCGGATTATCGTCTTATGGTCATCCTTGTGGATATGGAAGGCATGTCCTATGAGGAAGCTGCGTACGTTGCGCATGTGCCGGTGGGTACCGTGAAGAGTCGTCTTGCGCGCGCCCGAATGCAGTTACAGAAATCACTGCAAGGGTATCGCAGTCTGCTTCCGTCCGTTTATCAGATGGATTTGATGTCGGCTTCTGCGTAGGGCGTTTTTGTTAACTTCAAGTGCGTGGAAAGACATTCTCCACGCACTTTTAATTTGCGATCATGAAACAGGTAGTGGGCATTGATTATTCCACCATTTCAAGTGAGGGAGGAAAATACATCTCAAGGTTTTCACTTCGGTCATATTCAATAAGCAGGTCAGCAGTTCCGATCAGGTCAATGGTATATCCAATAAACTGGCTGTGATAGCCATCCACACCGGCGGTGCCATTTATCTGAATATCTGATGCAGGTGCCAGGAATGTGCCTGTAAAACTCGAATCGGAGTTGCCATTGATGATCATCCCATCGTCGTTGCTGAGCGGCATATAGATTAACAACCCGGCATAAGGTCCTTCTGATATCGCTGTTAGATTGATCTGGGCGTTACCGTCCCAATGGACATTGCCTGAGCGCATGAAAATCAATACTTCATTCCCAGTCAATGTATCATTTGCATTGACCATGAATGTCCCATCCACGCAATAGATGCCCGGATATAAATGTTTCACACCTTTTGGTGGAAATGTCCCCACCCAGTTTCCTGCGGAAAGTGAACTTCCGCTTTGAATTGCGTCCACTGGACAGGAGGGTTCTTCTGGTAGTTTGGGGGGCGGATATGGAACTGCAGCTGCATCTATTGTGATGGTTGTCGCGGGTGTAATGGATCCGTTCATGCAGGCACTGCCCACGATCCGGATTCCTGTTGGAGTATCAATGACACTGTTCCCAACCTGTTCGAAGGCACAACCATTGTCCGAATTGACGAAGATCCCGCTCCCAATAATGGATGTGTTATTGTCTCCATGTGAACGGAAAGCACCGCGCCCATCCGGTTTTAAAGCCACCATTGCTGCGCCATCATATAGTGGTTTTATCTCGGCAGGGAAGATACGAGTGACAGCTTCCACTTTGTTGTTGATTTTTTCGCGTCCAAGAACGCGCGAGAAGGTGGTTTTAACTGTGGATTCGATGATTACTTCGATATAGTTATCATCGCCAGCATAGGGTCCGTTTTCCGGCGGGCAGTGTACATGCACCGTGTTGATTTCCCCGTCGGTTTTGTAGCCATTGGCTTCCGCCCTTGCCAATGCCAATACCATCCAGTCATCACCTCTGATCTTGGCGAGAGCCGCAGCCAGGGCCGCAGTGTCTGCTGCGTTCTGGGCATGACGACGATCGGAAAATGCAGTGCCGCCATCCACAGCCAGGGCTGTAAAACCGATCAACCCGATAATTGCCAGCGTGATCAGGATCAGCGCCTGTCCCTTTTCACTAAAACTTTTGCTTTCCATCGGAACTCCTTGGAACATGGCAATAGAACTTGAAGCGTAGCTGATCAGACTTCACTCATTACGACGCAGCTTTGGATGTGTGGATATGGCTTAAGAAGATTGATAGCGTTGCAATTCGGGTATGATTTATCCGTACCCAATTCGTCAATTGGATGTATAAATTGGTTTAAATCGAAGTGGAGGGCACAATGCAGGCATTCATTGATCAACCAAAGCGTATCCCGCTCCTTCTCAGATTCGGTATTTGGTTCTCGGAAGTAGTCACCAGCAAAGTCATGCTACCGGCACGGGTACTGGCGTGGTATCCGAAAGCCGCCATCGGTTCAGGGATCATGGAGGCGTTGGTGGCGCACGAAGATGGACAGATGACGCGGCGCATGTTGAAACTCATTCGCATGGCGGCATCGTATGCGGTGGCATGTCCGTTTTGTGTGGATATGAATTCGCATGAGTATCGCAGTGCGGGAATTACGGATGAGGAGTCCGAATCTCTTCGCGGGGATTTTGAAAAGGTACCCAGTTTTACAGAACAGGAAAAACTGGCGATTGCGTATACGCGCCTGATCTCACAAACTCCATTGAAATTTCACCCTGATGTGGTAGAACGCGTAAAATCCGCATTCACCGAACGCGAGTTTGTGATCCTTGCCAGCACTGCCGCGCAGGTCAATTATTGGGCGCGCTTGATACAGGCATTGGGAATCCCGCCTGCCGGATTTGGAGAATAGACCGACTTATCCTTCCAGGATCTTGAATAGAATCTCCATGTGCTTCGCCGCCAATGGAACGGTCATCAGAGGCTCGGTTTTGCCATCCAAATAGTCAAGGAAGTGTGTGGCGATCGCGAGCGTGTCATCGGGTTGACCAGTTGTATCAACAGTCAATGTTTCGTTGCGTGGTTCCCCATTTTCAATAGAGAAAAATTCGATCTTGTTCGAATCCCAGCTATAGTGATGGAAGCGTAAACCGCCTTTCGTTCCGTAGAGCCGTGTCTCGTTGGGTGTTTCGTTATGGACGCCCCCACCGTTCTCGTAGTAATAAGTGAGACCCGTGTCGAATTCCATCCAAGCCGCCCCATGTTGTTCCACATCACTGAATTCAACGTACTTGCTCATATCACGCAAGTCATGGCGCGCAAAGCTTTTTGCAGATTTCAACTGTGGCACATCGTTCAATAGTCCCAAATGGAATGCCAGATCATACACGCCCCGATCCGCAAACGGACCTCCGCCCGCGAGCTTTTTATTCATTGCCCAAGCGCCGTTCGGGTTGTATTCGATGAATGTCCCGCGCGAGAGCATGTTGTGGTGAATGTGATAGACCTCACCCAGTTCGCCGCTGTCGATGATGTCCTTGATGAACTTGAACTTGCGCGTCAACCTCGTATGACGACAGGACGCTTCAAGCACCTTTCGGTCTGGTGCCTCCTCAACTGCTTTGACAATTCGCTGAAGGCTTTCTCTTGATTCTGCAATTGGTTTCTCGAGCAAGACATGTTTGCCGGCCTTGAGAGACTCTTCCAGCTGCTCCGCGTGGACGAATGGGGGAGTGGCAATGACGACCGCGTCCACAACGGGATCATTCAACACCTCTCGATATTCTGTTGACCATTTCTCCACGCCAAACTCCTCCGCCGCGGACCTGGTCGTCCCCTCGCTTGCGCTGTTGACCCAGGTGATGTTCGCGCGCCGAAGGTCCTGCTGAAAGGCACGCATTAATATCTTGCCGTACATCCCCGCGCCGATGATTCCGAGATTGTATTGTTTCATGTTTGCTCCATATTGTGGATATGTGGTTGATCCTATTATACGGGTTGGTCTTTGTCCTGTTCCAGGAGTATTACGGAAGACAACCGGTACTTCTCCTAGTTGAGTAATTGGATTGATAAAGTTGTTTTAATTGATTGGTCTTAAGTACTGAGTATCTGTACATTGCTTGTTGCGTCATAAAAAATAGATGCACTATCGAGAAAGGAGATATGAACCAATATGAAACGATGGTTGCTGTTCGTGCTTCTATTTGGATTGTTGTTTGTTGCTGTCATGCCCGTTTCTGCAGCGGGAAAAGGTCCACGTTCTCTGTTTAATTTTGCAGGTAAGATCGAAGCAATCGGAGTTGATACCGTGACAATACAAGTCCTCGCCGGTAACAATCTGGTCAGAGTATACGTAGGGCACGAGTTGACCGTGGCGACAAACAACGCTACGCGCTACCGGGAGATTGTTGATGGTATCACTGTCCCGATCACGCTCGGTGAACTGGAGGTTGATGACCCAGTCAGCGTGCATGGTGTGTTGGTGGATGGAGTATGGACTGCCAGCCGCATCACTGTCGGTGCCAAGCTGATCCATTTTCCCTGATACTGTTCTCCTCTCAAATGGAAAACGGGCGGATCCGCCCGTTTTCCATTTGACCTGAAAGGCAGGTGTCAGGTGTCACCTCTTGAAGATACTTTCAAGATCTCTTCGCAGGGTCGTTATTTCGGCATCGATATTTAAACTGTCAGTGGATGCCAGCAAATTGCCGAATGCTGTTAAGCGATTCCACGCATCTGCGTAATGTGGCATATACCCCTCAGCACTTGGAATATCGGGATAATTGAGCCCATCTCTAAGCGCAGTCCAATTATTGACCCACGAAAATTGTTGTCTACGAGCGGTAAAGAATGCGTCTTGATCTGCAGTGCGTGCAGGGACACCTCCATAAGCCCGTAAAAGATCCTCGGAGGCTGGACCAATGAAGTATGTCAGGACCTCGAATGCTTCTCTAGGATGTTCTGTCCCTTTCCAAATGCGGAAAGTGTCCGCGTCCACGCGTCCATGAACCTTGCCTTCATAGGTTGGCAAAACTGCCAGATCCCATTGATTCCCACCTGCCATATTGGTGGGACTAATATTAATGTACCAGGATTGCGTAATCGCCATGGCAATATAAGCGCTACCAAAGGGATTGCCACTTCCGAAATGCTGTGTATTGATTTCGTTCTGATTTGGGATAAATGGTTGTTTCCCCCACATGCCCTCGTAATACCATTTCCATGCTGATTCCCACGGTGGAGGTATTACTGCACTATTCCCTTCACCGCGCAGGCTACCTGCACCCCAGAAGGTCCCTATAGAATTAATGGTTTGGTATTGAGGCGCATAACCATACTGAGCGACATTCTTGGCATCGAAGTCTTCTTCTGTTGCATTTCTGCCGCTCTGGTCAATGGTCAAAAGGCGTGCAACTTGTGTCAGGGTATCCCAGTTCCATTCCATTTTGGTTCCATCCGGCATGGTGTACATTTCCCCATAAGTTGCGGGTGGGTACGCCAAACCTGCCTTGTCAAAAATATTCTTGTTATAGAAAACCGCGGCAGGATATACGGCAAATGGCAGACCTACCAGCCCCTCATCGGTTTTGTACATATTCACCAACTCAGGGTTGAACTGTGTCAGATCGTAATTGGTATCCACTATCAACGGGGAAAGATCAAACCATTCGTCATGGAATCGATTGGAACCTCCAAAACCCATGGGACCGACAATATCAGGACCATCTCCTGAAGCAAACTGTTGAGCGAGAATGTCGGGTGCCTGGTTATAGTCAGTGATTTGAAGCGTCAATTTTATGTTGGGATGGGCTTCATTGAACTTGCTGACCACATTCCGCTGGATAGCCTGTTGATTGGGAGTTGTACCTGCACCCAATCCCACAAACCAGTGTATCTCTACTTCTTCAGTTGAAAGGGGAGGCAGGGTTGCAGTAGGTTTTGGGGTACTTGTGCCTACCGGCGGGACAGGCGTGGGAATATTCAGTGATGCCCTTGTAGGTGTCGGTGGTTCGGGAGAGGCGGGTAGTGGAGATGGCGATGGTGGGGAAGCTACGTTCGCAGACTGACATGAAACCATCACAACGATGAGCAATAACGAAAATACGATCGAATACGTTTTCATGATATCCTCCATTTTGTGCCAGTATGTACGATCACAGATATTTAGCGACTACGGATGGTTGTTATTACTGTAGCACGCGGGGAAACAGATTTCAAACATTTTGGGAAATCTGTCAATTTCCACCTACTATGGAGTGATTAAGCGCAAGACTTCCGAGCCCATTAACTCGGAAGTCTTGTTTTCTTTCTATGTATTTTCGTGCATGGTTATTTTCCCAACTTCTTCTTAAACTCCGCCGTCACTGCAGGAACGATCTTGAACAGGTCACCGACCACGCCGTAGCGGGCTTGGGTGAAGATGGGTGCATCGGCATCCTTGTTAATGGCTACGATGACCTTGGCATTCCGCATGCCAACCAGATGCTGGATCGCGCCAGAGATGCCGCAGGCGATATACAGGTCAGGGGTGACAACTTTGCCCGTTTGCCCAACTTGATGGGCGTATGGAATGTATCCGCCGTCCACCGCCGCGCGTGAAGCACCGACTGCGCCGCCAAGTACACTGGCTAATTCGCCGACTAATGCAAAGCCTTGGTGGGCACGCCAGATCTCGGCTTCTTGTTCGCTCAGTCCATCGGGCGGGGTGAGGGACGGGTTGTTCGAAACACCGCGTCCGCCAGAAACGATGACACCCGCATCGCCCAGGTTCACTGCGGCTTCAGAAGCAGAGTAGCCTTCAACGGTTGTCAATGCATCGGTTTTGACTTCCACTTTGAAGGGAGTGCCTGATTTGCTGGCATCATGTTCAGATTTGGGGAAGAAGCGCGGACGGATGCTCGCCATCACAGGCTTGGCGGAGCAAACGGTTTTTTCCAGCACTTTGCCTTCGTAAATGGGGCGTGTTGCAACCAACTTGTCGCCGTCCATTTCGAGTGCAGAAACATCGGTTAGCACACCTGTATTCAAATCGACCGCACTCATGGCGGCAAGCTCACGGGTTCGAGCGGTAATGGGAAACAGAATCAGGTCGGGGCTTTGGGAAGAAGCCAGCGCCGAGAAGTTGGATGCATACGGTTCAGCGCGGAAATCCTCCAGCGTAGGATCGTCCGCGACGAAGACTTCGTCGGCGCCATATTCAAACGCTGCCTTCACCACCGCATCCACGCCCGAACCAAAAACCACCGCGCTCACAGAACCCAGCGTTTTACCAAGCCCAATTGCCTCCCACGAAGCGGGCTGTATCTCGCCCTTGAAATGATCGATATAAACTAAAGTTTTCATAGCACCTTCTCCGTAAGGATTTTTTCAACGAGCGCTTCAGCGATGGCTTCGGGTGTTTCGCCGGCGATCATTTCGCAGGGCGTGTCATCCACTGGCGGGTTCATCAACTCGGTGCGCGTCACAACGGTGGTGGGAGCTTCGATACCGAGGTCAGCCAGCGTCCAGATGGGGATGTTTGCCTTCGACGCTTTACGGATGCCCATGAATGACGGGTAGCGTGGCTCGCCAATGCTTTGGACGAGACTCAATACAGCAGGCAATTTCGCGCTGATGGTCTGCCTGCCATCCTCGGTGACGCGTTCAACCGTTACGCCTCCATCCTGGACTTTGATCTGCCCCACCAACCCAAGCAGCGGCAACCCGAGAATTCTTGCCACCTGTGCCGCGGTGAGACCTGACCCATTGTCTAGCGTCTGGCGTCCGAACATGACCATGTCTGCGTCGCCGATCTTTTTGATCGCCGCGGAAAGGACACGCGCTGCCGCGACTTGATCGATCTCATTCAGCGCAGGGTCTGAGACCAGGACGGCTTCGTCCGCACCCATGGCAAGCGCGTGCTTGAGCGCATCCTTGGCGGATTCAGGTCCGATGCACAGGGCAACGACCGTTCCGCCGTGAGCTTCCTTTTGCAGGAG
Source organism: uncultured Anaerolinea sp. (assembly GCA_964436455.1). GTDB lineage: Bacteria > Chloroflexota > Anaerolineae > Anaerolineales > Villigracilaceae > Defluviilinea. The sequence goes on from CAYTDB010000005.1 coordinate 54,549, forward strand.
CGCACCTTCGACCGCAAACTCGTCGAACGGGTTGATGACCAACGGCGACTCTCCCCATGTGATTTGCCCATCTTCGGCTTTGACTTTCGCCTCAGAATCTGGGACTTGTTTGATACATGCGATGATTTTCAAAGCTACCTCCGTGAAGTTTTAGTTCATAATAAAAAAATTGGCTACTAATATTTTCCGTTTTTTCCGTCATTGTGAAAAGTGGCTTAATTCCGCTTTTTCATCCCAAAAGTCATGACCACCAGTCGGGTAGATTGCTCTCAAGAACCCACATGATATCTTGCCTCAGCCTGCTTTACTAGATGTGTCATCGTGAATATGTCATTACTACCAAAACGTCCGCCGCAAGGATTGCCGCAATGCCAAGCAGGCTGAAGATCTTTTGCCAGCGAAGCCATTTCTTCTTGTTCGCAACCCGCCTGAGGAAGAAGTCCCTGAAGGGTATGACGGCTGGCTCGCGGGCAAGGTTATCATAGATGTCGTCGTAGTACTCGTCCGTTTTGAACCAGAGTTTATACGAGTTCGAGAAGAACACCAGGCTGAAGAGCAGGAAGAGGATGACAAATCCGAGAGATGGTTGAGACATAGTTGTTTCCCGTCATTGCGAACCCGAACAGAGTGAGGCATGGCAATCTCATGTTTTGACGGTAGTTTGAGATTGCTTCGGGCTGTCGCCCTCGCAATGACATATGTTATTCAGACAAAAACTCTTTTGAGCCAGCCGTTATAACCGATTGTGCAATAGCCAGGATCATGGTCATGCCGCGGGCAACCTGTTTGGCAGCATCCGAGCGGGAGCCTGCCGTGATGCCAGCCGCTACATTGGTCTTTTTGCAGATGGCAACCACCCTATTGATCGTTTCCTGTACTTCGGGGTGGTTCGGTCCATCGGGGAAGCCCATGTTGAGGGATAGGTCACGAGGTCCAACAACAACCGCGTCCACGCCGGATTGGGAGATCATCTCTTCGAAGTGGTCAAGTAAAGCGGCGTCTTCGAATTGTGGAATCACCATGATCTGTTCGTTGGAGAAGTTTATAAAATCCACAGCCTCATTGCCAACGGCAATATAGCCTGAAGCACGGGTGATTCCCATTCCGCGTTTGCCAAGAGGCGGATACTTCACTGCGTCAACGAGCATCTTGACCTCATCCACGGTCTCAAGCCCTGGCATCATTATGCCCATCATGCCTGCATCCAAATATTGGAGCACGAGCTTTGGGTCTTTGGGACCGATGCGTATCAGAGGGGTCATATCCACGCGTTCGCAGGCACGGATCACGTTGACCACCTGTACAGGATCCAGCAATCCGTGTTCGGCATCCAGCATGTAAAAGTCAAAGCCAGCCAAGCCGAACAATTCCGCGAGTTGTGGGTCATCTGAGGCGGAGATCACGCCGTAAGCTGGCTGACCAGCTTTCAGTTTAAGTTTGGTGCGGTTTTCCTGGATAAACATGTCTTTTCTCGTTATTGGATACTTGACTTGCTCAAGATCTTTCCCGTGTGCGGGTCCAGGTCACAGGCGTGACCGTTGATCGTGTAGGTGGCTATGGTCATACCATCTTCATTGAAGCCGACACGCGAATAGAGTGTGTAGGGGTCGGGTTTTTCAGCAAACCAGGTGATCTTTCCATCCTGACCAACGCAATACAGGTTGGATTCGCTACGTGGAAACCCAGAGTAATGTTCCAGCACGATCATCCCGTAAGTGGATTGGAGTGATTTATCTATTTTGGTGTGAAGGGGTTGGATTTCCATTCTCTCTCCTTGCCAATACTCGGCATCGTATGCAGGGGTCTCATGGCGAAAAAGTCCATTTGTCTGATCTTTTAGCATTATACCTTGCAGTTCTTCCTCTCCACTCAGGATGGTCCCCGCCTCTTTCCCAACTGACGGTTGTTTTTCTCCATATCCCTTGTCTCACTGTCTCTTTTCTCTCGTTAAATAAAAAACGCCCGACGCTGAATGTTACAGCATCGGGCTAGGGGGTGGGATGTGAGCCGTCAATCATGATTTTCTCTCGACACCCATGTTGCTCAGCTCGTCTGAATTGAGGTTCGAGACGAACAGGTCTGCCACGGCGATGATGGCAAACACGAGCAAACAGATTACGACAGCTACTACGAACATCGGGCGCCTCCTTTCTTTTTTCTATTTCTATTAACCACTTTTTCCTCTAAAAGTTATATCCCCTAACAGTACTGTTATGTATGTGAAAACGTTCAAGTTTTCAAGACTGCAAGGGTTATTCACATGACGAAGTAAAACCATTTTTGGTTCCATTAAAACATACGGTCTTACAATAAAATTGTTGCATGGAATTCAACCCAATACAACCTTCCATGGTGTTGAAGTTACTGCCGGGTGGTACGCAGATTGTTTAGCTCACTCAGGTTGACAAAACCACCCTTTGAGATAAAATTCATCCCGCAATAAAAAGCCGAAGTGGCGGAATTGGCAGACGCGCTACGTTCAGGGCGTAGTGAGCTTACGCTCATGAGGGTTCAAGTCCCTCCTTCGGCACAGTGTACTTCCCTGAAAGAGACCCGCTGAACGCGGGTCTTTTTGTTCGCCTAAAGACAGCTGCAAATTGCACGGATTTTCGCGGATCTCGTATGGAAATTCGGGGGAATCCATGAGATCCGCAGCTAAAAATTGGGGAAGGGCATGTTATTGAGGTGGTATAATTAGAGTAAATTCAGGCATATTCTTCATTAGTTAAGACGCGGAGTCGCGAAAACACGTTCTTCGTGTCTTTTTTATGCCAAGTCCCCGTTATAGAGAGAAAGAATGGCAGAAGAAACCAACATTCAGGCTGGAAACAATACCGGAAACATCCAAAACGTAGACATCGATGCCCAGATGCGCGACGCTTATCTCGACTACGCCATGAGCGTGATCGTAGCGCGTGCCCTTCCAGATGCCCGGGATGGCTTGAAGCCCGTCCACCGCCGCATTTTGTTTGCGATGCAGGAGTTGGGCATCCGGTCGAATACGGCATACAAGAAATCCGCCCGTATCGTCGGTGAAGTGCTCGGTAAATACCACCCGCACGGCGACTCGGCTGTTTACGAAACGATGGCACGCATGGCACAGGACTTTTCCCTGCGCTACATGCTGGTGGACGGTCAGGGCAACTTCGGCTCGATCGATGGTGATGCCCCCGCTGCGATGCGTTATACCGAAGCACGCCTCCAGAAACTGGCTGAGGAACTACTCGCCGATCTTGACAAGGACACAGTCGATTTTGGTCCAAATTTCGACGACACGCTTGACGAACCGCTTGTCCTGCCTGCGCGTGTGCCAAACATGCTTCTCAACGGCGCATCTGGCATCGCGGTGGGCATGGCAACCAATATCCCGCCGCATAACCTGCGCGAATTGACGGATGCGATCATCTTCCTGATCGACAACTATGAGAAGATGGACGACATCCCGCTCGATGAATTGACGAAACGCATTCATGGACCGGACTTCCCGACCGGTGGCATTATCGTTGGGCGGGAAGGGATCGAGTCTGCCTATGGTACGGGCAGGGGACGCCTCGTTGTGCGCGGGATGGCGCATATTGAGGAAGCCAAGAGTGGACGCTACAACATCGTCATCACGGAAATTCCCTATCAGGTCAACAAGACGACCATGATCGAGCGTATTGCTGAACTCGTACGCGATGGAAAGATCGACCAGATCTCTGACCTGCGTGACGAGTCCGACCGGCGAGGCATGAGCGTTGTGATCGAACTCAAACGCGGTGCTCAGCCCAAGAAAGTTCTCAACCAACTTTACAAATATACGACACTCCAGACCACGTTTGGCGTGCAGATGCTGGCGTTGGTGGATGGCGAACCGCGTACACTTCCTCTCAAACGGTCCCTGCAGATATTCATCGAACACCGGCAGACGGTTATTGTCCGCCGCACGAACCATGATCTCGCAAAGGCGCGGGCACGTCAGCATATCCTTGACGGATACCTGATCGCACTGAACAACCTGGACGCAGTGATCAAGACCATCCGTGAATCACAGGATGCCGATGTTGCCAAGACCAATTTAATTAAGCGTTTCAAATTGAGCGAGTTGCAGGCGCAGGCGATCCTCGACATGCAGTTACGCCGACTCGCTGCCCTCGAACGCTGGAAGATTGAAGAGGAGCACAAACAGGTCACAGAACAGATCGCTTACTTTGAAGACCTGCTTGCCCATCCGAAAAAGATCCTTGCCTTGATTCAGGATGATATGCGCGACCTCGCTGAGAAATATGGCGACGAACGCCGTACGAAAATTGCCGTGGATGCGACCGAGAATCTCAGCGAAGCGGATCTTGTCCAGGATGAGGCGGTTCTGATCAGCCTGACCGAGCGTGGATATATCAAACGTGTTGCCGCAACAGCTTTCAAGTCACAGAGCCGAGGCGGGCGCGGGGTGAAAGGTCACATGACAAAGGAAGAGGATGAGGTGGTTGCGCTTATCCCAGCCCGTAGTCTTGATACGATGCTGTTCTTCTCAGACAGGGGTAAGGTCTTCAGCGAGAAGGTCTATCAGATTCCCGATGCAGATCGCACGTCGAAGGGAATTCCGCTTGTCAATATTCTTTCTTTGGCGCCGAATGAACATGTCACAGCCGCGATTGCAGTTTCGGATTTCTCTGCGCATGGATTTTGCATGTTGGCAACGGCGCGCGGCAAGGTCAAGCGCGTGGTGATGGAGGAATTCGCCTCGGTCCGACCCTCGGGCTTGATCGCCATGAATTTGGAGGACGGCGACCAGTTGGGTTGGGCGCGTGTCACCAGCGGCAAGGACGAAGTGATCTTCGTAACCGAAAACGGACAGGCTTTACGCTTCAGTGAAACCAAAGTCCGTGCCATGGGACGGCAGGCTGCGGGTGTGAACGCGATCAAATTGAAAAAGGGCGACCTTGTGACCAGCATGGATGTGGTGGAGAAGGATGGCTCGCTTTTGGTCGTAACATCCACTGGTTTTGGAAAACAGACCCCGCTCAAAGAATACACGCCCAAAGGTCGTGCCACGAGCGGCATTGCCACCATTGACCATAAGGCTTTGAAAGAGATCGGGAAAATCGTGGCAGCGCGCGTCGTGCAAAAGGACGATGACTTAACGATCATCACCTCGAACGGCGTTGCGATCCGCATTAAGAACAAGACTGTCAAACAAGCAGGACGCGCAACAAGAGGTGTGCACCTGATCAAGCCGCAACCAGGCGACAGTGTGGCATCGGTTGCCCGCATCTCAGCAGAGGATCTGAAGAAAGCCGGTGCTGAACTGATTGACGACAAGATAGAGCCACAACCTGCACTGATATAAAAACGGAGCGGACAATTTGTCCGCTCCGTTTTTATATGTTCCCGGAAAAATTAGAAAATTGACATTCTACCCATCACGAACATGACGAGCGTGCCAAGCAGGCAAACCGTGAAGAACAGCATGACAGAGATCAGGAATCGTTGTTGGGCGGTCATGCCAAGGAAATGTTTGCTCTTTCTTCGTTTGCGGACAGGGGCGGCAACAGGAGATGAAACGTCAGCGTCATCCATATCTCTGAAGAGACCATCATCCTGATTCTGGTCGTCTTCATAGAGTGGGGAGTCAGAAAAATCACGCAGGTTATCAAACATATCTTATTACCTCGGCACAAAGTATATCATGCGAACAAGCGCAGGCGGACATCCCCAAACCGTACTGATATGGTTTTGCCATCGTCGTCGCGCAATTTCAAACTCCCATCGGATTCCAGCCCGATCACCTTGCCAGAAACCGACTTTTCGCCTCCCATCTCGACCCGCACCTGCCTGCCGTAATAGGCTAGTTTTTTCTCCCACGAAGACAGGAACGCATCCGTTCCCATGTGCGGGCGCAGGGCAATGATGTTGGCAATGATCGATTGTAAAATGATGTTTCGGTCTGGAACATAGCCAAGCATACTTTCCAGGCTGATGGCAGGGAAGCCCAGAATATCGGTCCTGGGCAATGCGGCCTTTGCAATATTGACTCCCATGCCGAGCACAATGCTTTGTACTTCATCCTCGAGCCATGTGGCTTCGATCAATATCCCGGCCAGTTTGCGTCCATTCAACAGGATGTCGTTGGGCCATTTGATCTGTGGATCAAAGTTAAGCGTCTGCAAGACATCTGCCAAGGCAAGCGCAGCCAGCCCAACAATCCGCGGGAGAAGCGTCTTTTCCGCCTGAGTGGGGCGAAGGATCAAGCTGAAAGCAAGCGCTGTCCGCGGAGGCGTAAACCAGGGACGGTCCAGCCTTCCACGCCCCATTGTTTGTTCATCCGCAACAACAAGCGAAAGATCGTGAGCGCCCTTCCTTGCCCAGGTCATCGCTTCGTCGTTCGTGGAACCGACCGATTCGAAAAAACGAATTTCACTCAGATTCAGGTTTGCCAAGAGGGATTCAAGTTCTTTTTGATCCATTGCTGGGTTCGACATTTTCAGGATTGATTATGGCAAGACAAACCAAGGATTGATGAACCCGCCGCCCTGCCGGACTTCAAAGTGCAAGTGCGCGCCTTGAGAATTGCCGGTGTTGCCTGCAGCTCCGATCCACTGTCCTGCAAAAACACTCGAACATACCGGTACACCAATAACACTCAAGTGGGCATAGACCGTGGAATATCCGTTGCCGTGGTCGATCTGGATGACGTTGCCATATCCGTAGTTCCAACCGCCCTGAGCCATGGTCACCACACCGCTATCCGCCGCGTAAACCGGGGCGCCCTCGCCCGCAGCAAGATCAATGGCAAGATGTCCTGACCAGTAATCGTTCCCGGAGAGGAAGTGATTGTCTGTGGGCCAGGTAAACGCACCGCTTCCAACCGCTCCGCCTCCGCATGCGCTCTGGCCTGTGGACGATGTGCCTGAGGCACCACTTGCCACTGTGGGTACGAGCCATTGCACAAACTCACGCTCTCCTCCGGGGATCATTACCCATGAACCGGATTCGATCTTGGGGTTTGTCAGATCAACATCATTACCCGGGAAATTCAATATATCGTCGATGTTTGCCTTGAATTCATTGGCGATCGTATCGAGTGAGTCGTTTTCCTTCCATTGATAATAAATTCCATCCGTTGGAGGGATCCGTAGTACCTGACCGGGTTTGAGGCTGTGCGGGTCATCCTGCAAAACATCATAATTCGCCCACAGGATTGTCTCAGGCTGAAGTTTGAAAGATTCAGCAAGGGCGAACATCGAATCACCGCGCGAAACGCGGTACTCGACTTCCTTGTAACGTGGCTTGTCAGCAGGGATGTTCGTCTTGAGCTGTATGTCCCTGGGAACGGAAACAAACGCTTCAGGACCGCCCAAAGCTAGCATCTGCACATCAACCGGTTCCTCGTCTGGAACTGATGTTGGCACAGGTTCAGCCGCCTGCACCACCGTCGTGGACCGCTTCCACGCGAACGCGCCGAATACAATTGCTCCAGCCAGGAGGAAGGTCACAAACCAACTGATGATGTTGAATATATTTTTCTTGAGAAACGAGCCTAATTTTGTCATTCGATTTTTAGATTGAGTGAGCGCATCGTACCTTACCTGCATACGCGATTGGCTTGATCAGTTATCCCTTCCAAGGTTCTCGAGGAATTCCTGGTTGTTGCGCGCGCGGTCCAGCCGGGTGATGATGGCTTCGGTCGCGACAGCGTTATCCATGCCGGCACCCTGAGGTTGTTGCGTGATCATTTGAATGAACATGCGCCTCATCAGCCAGACACGCTGTAACAGGTCGGGACCAAGCAACAGGTCTTCGCGACGTGTGGACGAACGTTCGATGTCCACTGCCGGGTAAATGCGACGTTCCTGTAATTTGCGTGAGAGATGCAATTCCATATTGCCGGTGCCTTTGAATTCCTCGTACACCACATCATCCAAACGTGAACCGGTATCCACGAGACAGGTCGCAATGATCGTCAATGAACCGCCTTCTTCGATATTACGCGCTGCACCAAAGAAACGCTTGGGCGGATACAACGCTGAGGGATCCATACCACCCGAAAGGGTACGCCCGGATGGATTGACGACAAGGTTGTAAGCACGTGCAAGGCGTGTGATTGAGTCCATCATAATGACCACGTGACGCCCGATCTCCACGAGCCGTTTGGCACGCTCCAAAGCCAATTCTGCCGTGCGAACATGCGAAGTGACTGGCTCATCGAATGTGGATGCAACCACTTCGGCATCCACCGAACGGTCCATGTCGGTCACCTCTTCGGGGCGTTCACCGATCAACGCCACGATCAAATGCACATCGGGATATTTTGTTGAAATGGAATTGGCTATTTGTTTGAGAATGGTTGTTTTACCCGCTTTTGGTGGGGAAACGATCAATCCGCGCTGACCGCGTCCAATGGGTGCGACGAGATTGATCAAGCGCGGGGCGAGGGTATCGTGGTCGGTTTCGAGATCAAATCTTTTGTCGGGGAAGATCGGGGTGAGGCTTTCAAAAACCGGTCGTCTTGTTGATTCTTCGATCTCCTGCCCATTGATCGATTCAACTTTCAACAGTCCAAAATGACGTTCGCTTTCACGTGGTGGGCGCACCTGTCCAATAACCAGATCTCCTGCCCGCAATTCATGCCTTCGTAACTGCGCCTGCGAGACGTACACATCCTGGTCACTCAGCCTGTAATTGGTGGCTCGCAGGAAGCCAATACCTTCGCTCATGATCTCCAGGATACCTCCGCGCAGTTCGATACCTTCCTTCTGCGCCTCCGCCTCGCGGATCATCATGGCGAGGGTCTCTTTTTTCAGGCGGTTGGCATTGGGAATGCTCAGGCTCTTTGCCATGCCGCGTAGTTTTGAGAGGGGTTCGTTCTCAAGTTCGAGTATTTTCATGTTTTGTCTCTTTTGTTGGAATATGATGTTTGAAAATAAACCGTCCCAGTGCCGCTTTGTGCAGACTGGAGTGGCTGCTTATTTTGTTGGTGGGTTGATTGGGTATGCTTTCAAGTTCATGTCACGCGCTGCCCGTGGGAAGGTAGTCGCCCTGAAAACGGATCGCGCAATACGGAAATCTGTAAATCAACGGGGGAGTGCCCATATTATAGCACCTTCAACAGGGAGGGGCAAGAATGTTAATGTTTTTCCAATCTAACTTTCAAATTTGTGAGCAGTGCACGCTGGGCATGTTTTGCCCGATGGGTCCGCATGCCTTTGAGCAGTTTTCTCACCCGAACAAGCTGAACTGTCTGGGTGATCTGCGTTGTCCCATCGTTGAAACCCTTGGAAGTATATTTGAAGAGGATCTCGGTTTTCAACCTGCTTTGAACGCGGATCTCCAGTTCGCCCATCGGCTTTGTCAACCTGATAATGGAATAAATCTTATCCCTGAAGAGGGCAAGCCCAACCCGCGAAATGTCCCCACCATGTAAAAAGGGTGCAGGGTGATGCCGTCTTTATCCCTTGTCTCTTGTGCAACCAATAAAGACGGTTAGTTCGAATGTTTGCATTTCGATCTCTATTTCTGTATATCATTCAGCATCTTATTCTGCAAATCCCATAAGCGGCGATACACACCATGTCCTTTTAGCAGCTTTTTATGTGTTCCTCGTTCCGCGATTCTCCCGTGATCGAGCACGATGATCTCATCCATGTTCTCGAGCCCAATCAGCCGATGCGTGATCAGCAGTGAAGTTTTGCCGCGTATGATCTCGAACAGCGTATCAAGCACCTTTTTCTCCGTGATGGGGTCAAGGTTGGCGGAGGGTTCATCAAGGATCAGAATCGGCGCGTCCTTCAACAATGCTCGAGCAATCGCGAGTCTTTGTCGTTCACCACCTGACAATCGTACCCCCTGTTCGCCAATGAAAGTGTCATATCCTTTTGGAAGGCTCACAATGAACTCGTGGATCTGTGCAGATTTCGCGGCGGACTCCATCTCCTCCTGCGTGACCTTCGGACGTGCCACACGCAAATTTTCCCGAATGGATGTGTTGAAGAAGTAGCTATTCTGCGAAACAAGAGCGCATCTCTTCCGGACCTCATCCTGATTCAGCGACTTGAGCGGCTCTCCGCCCAGGCTGATCTCTCCGGACTCATACTCCCAGAAGCGGAACAAGAGATTGGCAATTGTGCTTTTCCCTGCGCCGCTCGGTCCGACAATCGCAATGGACTTGCCTTCGGGGACGGAGAAGGATATATCCTGCAGTGCAGGAGCGGTTTGTGTGGGATAGCTGAATGATAGGTTCTTAAAACGTAATTCGTATTTCGTAATTGGTAATGGTTCAGTGGTCACTGATAATTGGTCACTGACCACTGGCTTAGCATCCACCACCTCAAATAGTCTCTTCGCCGCTTCACGCGAGGCATTCCACATCTGCGCGGCGAGGGGCAGGGGATTGACTGCTTCGAACGAGGCAAAGGTCATCAGGGCAAAGGTGCCAAGCATCACGCCTTTGATTTCACCAGATGCCACCTGTGGGATGACGAGAACAAGCACAAGCCATACTCCCAGATTCGTGAGCAATGTTCCCAACGCTGAATGGACTCCGCTGATGCGCGCCATTCGTTTTTGGGTTGTGCTGTATTCGGTACCTATGGATGCGATCATGTCTGCACGGTCATGCCCACGACCGAAGGCAAGCAAATCAGCGAGCCCCTGGATGCCGTCCACGAGTTGGGTGTGGAGGTCAGCGCGTTGGGTGACGAGACGTGCACCGGGTTTGCGGCTTATGAGTTGGGCGAGCAGTGGCAGGATCAAACCCAAAGTGAGGAAAAAGCCGATCAGGGCAAAGGCAATAGGCGGGTAGAAAGATGCGAAGAAGATCGAAACGACCAGTCCAATGACGATGGCAGTCAATGATGGAGAAACAACGCGGACGTAGAAATTTTCCAGTGTCTCTACATCACCAATGACGCGGGCGAGCAGGTCTCCGCTTTTGTATTCCATCAGACGGGCAGGGGCGAGGGGTTCGAGTTTTTCGTAGAACCAGACGCGCAGGCGGGCAAGCAATCGGAAGGTGACGTTGTGTGAGACGAGGCGCTCAAGATAACGGAAGACCGCACGCGTGATGCCAAAGAGGCGTGTCATGACAACTGCCACGCCGAGATCGGCAACGGATGTAGCGATGGATGCAGTGGAGATGAGCCATGCCGATACACCTATGAGTGCCACGCTGGAGCCGATGGTGACGGCGCTGAGGAGAACGGAGAGCGCCACCCAGTTCCAGGAGCCGTTGAGGAAATCTAATAATCTCCAAAAGATGGGTTGGCTGGGGGAAATTGGGGATTGGGGATTGGTAATAGGTTGAACATCGGAGGTTGAAGATCCAAGGTCAGACTCAACTTTCGACGTTTGACTTTTGACCTGTGACTTGTAATCTTCAACTTGGTATGTTCTGACCATCTCCGCATACACGCCATTTTGTTTGATGAGTTCATCATGTGTGCCTTGTTCGATGATGCGTCCCTGATCGAGGACAATGATGTTATCCGCTTGGAAGATGGTGTTGAGACGATGTGCGATGGTGATGACAGTCCGTCCCAGCATCAGGTGGTGTGTGGATTCTTCGAGCAGGGATTCAGTCTCAGGATCGAGGCTGGAGGTGGGTTCGTCGAGGATGAGGATGGGAGAGTTCTTGATGAAGGCACGCGCGAGAGCGAGACGTTGCGCCTGTCCTCCGCTGAGACGTGCTCCGCTTTCACCGATAACCGTTGCGTACTTGTCGGGTAGGGTTTCAATGAAGTCATGAAGGTGTGCGGCTTTGGCGGCTTCGATAACTTCTTCGTGAGTTGCGTCTGGTTTGCCGAGGCGGATGTTGGCGGAGAGGGTGTCATGGAAGAGGTGGGGGAGTTGGGGAACGTAAGAGATATGAGATATGAGATACGAGTTACGGGTTGCGGGTTGCGTATTGCGTAATTCGTAATTGGTAATTGGTATTTTATGGTTGAGTGTAATTTGCCCAGAGGTGGGTTGGGTGAAGCCGAGGAGGAGGTTGACGAGAGTGGATTTCCCTGCACCTGTTTTGCCAACCAATGCAATATGTTGACCAGATTGAATTTGTAAATTGATGTTCTCTATGGCTGGGATTATTTCATCAGGATATGTAAATGTGACATTCTCAAATTCAATGGATGAGATTTCTTCCTCAGGCTGATCGCTTGTTACTGATAACTGATCACTTGGGAGGGGAATATCCAGAATCTCGAAAATCTTCCTCGCTGCTGTCGTGCCTGACATCCCCGCGTGAAAGCGGGTGCCGAGCATGCGCAGGGGTATGTAAAACTCAGGCGCGAGGATGAGCAGGAAGAAGGCTTCGCGGAATTCCATCACCCGATACAGCAAACGGAATCCGATTTCGACGGCGATGATGGCGGTGCTCAGTGTTGCCAGTAATTCAAGCGCAAGCGCGGAGAGGAAAGTGATTCGCAGTACTCCTAATGTTGTATCGCGGTATTGGTCGCTGACTTTGGCGATGTTCTTCACATGGGACTTGGAACGACCAAAGAGTTTAAGGGTGGTTAATCCTTGCAGGCTGTCGAGAAAGTGGGATGATAAGCGTGAGAGTGTGTCATATTGGCGCTTGGTGACGAGTTCTGCCCCTTTGCCAATCATGACCATGAAGAAAGGGATCAGCGGTGCGGTGATGAGCAATATAAAGCCCGAGAGTAAGTCATTTGGAAATACAAAAATCAAAATGCTGATTGGCACAAGGGCAGTGATGACGAGTTGGGGGAGATATTGGCTGTAATACGCGTCCAGCGCTTCGATGCCTTCGACAGCGGCAGTGGTCAGGTCACCCGTGCGCTGGGAGCGGGTGTAGGCGGGCCCCAGTTTGAGGATGTGGTTGAAGAGACGTTCGCGGAGATCGGTCTTGATCTTTACGGCGACGGCATTGGCGCTGACTTCATTGACCCATGTCAGGAAGGCGCGTCCTGCGATGATGAGGAGAATCCATTGGAGCCAGTGAAAGACTTGCGCGAGGGTTTGTCCCTCAAGGAAGACCCCGTTGACAGTACTGCTGACGAGGTAGGCTTGGTTAATCGTCAACAGACCTGCTAGAAGTCCGGAAAGAACCGTTAAGAGGAGCGCAGATCGAGTGTCACGGGTAAGTGTCAGAAGTCGGCGGTGCATGATAAGGTTTCAGGTGTGAAGTTCCAAGTGTCAGGTTAAAAGGTTGGAAGGTTGAGAGGAGTATACCCTTCGATACACTCAGGGTAAACCTTCAACCTTCCAACGTTCAACATGCAATGATCAATAGACGAGTGTCTTCTTGTCCGTGCTGATGCGTTTGCGGAACATGTAGTATGTCCAGCCCTGGTAGGTGAGTACGATGGGGACGAAGATCAGGGCGACGATGGACATGACCGTCAGCGTGTATTGCGAGGATGATGTGTTGTAGATGGTCAGCGACCAGTCCGGGTTGAGGCTGGAGATCATGACACGCGGGAACATCAGCGTGAAGAAGGTGACCTGCGTCAGCACAATGTGGAGCGATGTCATGATGAACGCCCAGCCTTCCATCTTGCGGTTGATGAAGTAGATTGTGGCCAGCAACGCGGCGAAAGAGGCGATCGGTGTGATGCCTGGGTTGACGCCGAGTTTCGTACTGATGTCGGTGTACAAGTAGGTGGCGACAAGCAGAAGGGTGGTGACAACCACCGCGGCGATGTACAGTTTTTTCGAGAGAGCAATGACGCGTTCGCGCATCTCGCCTTCCAGTTTCAAGCCGAGGAAGTTGGCGCCATGCAGGAGGAAGACGACCACGGTAGTCAGACCACCGATCAAACCATAAGGGTTGAGCAGGTTGATGGTTGTTATAATGCCGTTCGGGCTGACGTAGTTCATGTTTGCGTCGATCGGGACGCCCCTGGCGAGATTGGCAAAGGCAGTTCCGAGCAGGAGCGCAGCGAGGAACGAGCCGATGGCGATCATCCAATCGAAGCGGTTACGCCATTTCGGGTCGGAGTTTTTGGAACGGTATTCGAAAGAGATGCCGCGGATGATCAACCCGACGAGCAGGAGGAACAGGGGCAGGTAGAAGCCGCTGAACATGGTGGCGTACCAGTGCGGGAAGGCGGCGAAGGTCGCGCCGCCCGCGGTCAACAACCAGACTTCGTTGCCATCCCAGGTGGGTCCGATCGCGTTGATGAGGGCGCGGCGTTCTTCATCCTTTTTGCCGAGGAAGGGCACGAGCATGCCCACGCCGAAGTCGAAGCCTTCGAGGAAGTAGAACCCGATCCACAGGACGGCGATCAGGATGAACCACAGGATTTGAAGTGTTTCGTATGACATGTTGAGCCTCCGGGTTAGTCGTCCGCGCCGACGAGGGCGGGAGCAACGTCGACAGATTCGTGCATGGCGGCGTCAGGTCCCGCCTTGGCGTATTTAAGCATGAGTTTGACCATGGCAACTGCCAGCGAGCCGTAAACGGCCGTGTAGCCGATCAGCGAAATCCACAGATCGAGCACGGTCAGGTTCGGGGAGACCGCATCCTGCACCTTGAGCAGTCCGTAGACGATCCAGGGTTGGCGCCCCATTTCGGTCAGGATCCAGCCCGAGGCGTTGGCAAGATACGGGAGGGCGAGGGCGCCAAAGGGAACCAGTTTCATCCACTTGGCGTTCTCATAGTCCTTGCGGCGGGTGTTCCAGAGGAACCAGGCCGCAGCTCCCATCATGATGAAGCCGAAGGTCATCATGATGCGGAAGGTCCAGTAGGTGACGACCATCAGCGGGACGTAATCGCCGGGTCCATAGGTCGCTTCGTATTGCCTCTGTATCTCATTCGTACCCAGCACTTCGCAGTCAAAATTGTTGCAAGCCAGGAAGCTTAATACACCGGGGATGCCGATCTGGCTGGTGCGGAACGACCAGATTTCCTGCTTGCCGCTCAAGTCGCCGATGGTGATGATCGAGAAGTCGGCGGGGGCCGAGGTTTCCCAGTGTGCCTCGATGGCGGCGAACTTCATGGGCTGGTTCTCGTACATGAACTGTCCCATGGTGTGGCCACCCAGGAAGACCAGCACGCTGGCGACCAATCCGACAAGCGCAGCCATCTGGAACGAGCGCTTGAAGAAGTCCACGTTCTGTTTGCGAACGAGATGCCAGGCGCTGACAGCCAGGATCAGGAAAGCCGCCATTGCCAGACCATCGGAAATGGTGTGCCAGAAGAAGATCCAGCCTTTGGTGTTGCCGATCAGGGCAAAGAAGTCCACCAGTTCGGCGCGGCCCGTGGCTTCGTTGATGAGATAGCCGACCGGGTGTTGCATCCAGCCGTTCGCAAGCAGGATCCAGAGCGCGGACAGGTTCGAACCGATGGCGACGAGCCAGATCGAAGCGAGGTGTACCTTCTCAGGCACGCGTCCCTCGCCGAAGATCCACACACCCAGGAAGGTCGATTCCATGAAGAACGCCAGCAGCGCTTCGATTGCCAGCGGCGCGCCGAAGATGTCGCCCACATAGCGGCTGTACTCGCTCCAGTTCATGCCGAACTGGAACTCCTGCACGATGCCTGTCACCACGCCGATGGCGAAATTGATGAGGAATAACTTGCCCCAGAACTTTGCCATCCTGCGCCAGGTTTCATCGCGGGTCTGATAATAGCGGGTTTGCATAAACGCCACGAACCAGCCCAGTCCCAGCGTGAGTGGGACGAACAACCAGTGATAGATCGTGGTGAGAGCAAACTGCAATCGAGAAAGTGTGATTGGGTCCATAGACTCTCCTTGAAAGATTATGTACGCGTCTTCTGCGTACGGATTCCTAAACCAAACTCGGCACTGCCAGCGGGATGCCCAGCGATTCCTTTGCCAGATCATCGAACGAGATGGAAGCCATCTCGCGCATCATCGCCACCTGGACGCGTCCCCACTTCGAACGGACCGGGCAATTGGACTGAAACGGGCAGTCATCCTCACCTTTTACCTGCATACACTCCGAAAGCAGGATCGGTCCCTCGAACACTTCCACCACATCCTTGAGGGTGATTTGGGAAGCAGGGCGGGGGAGAGACAAGCCGCCATCCCGCCCCGGGAATGTTTTGACCAGCCCTTCGCGCGCGAGTTGCGCAACGATGCGAGTCATGAAAGCTTTTGGGATCAACATTTCCTTTTGAATATCCGCGCTGGAAAGACGGGCGCCCTCACCATGTTTGGCAAGGGTAAGGACCACTCTTACAGCGTAATCGGTCTGACGGTTGATCTTGAGCATGAATGCCTATTCTTGAGAAACGTTTACAAAACTAGTAAACGTTTACGGAAAATGATAAGCATTTCGTAGATTTTGTAACGTGTGCTTTGTCACAAAAACATGTGCGTATTGTAACCAATAATGCGCAGCACATCAGGTGTTTTGGCTCACCAATTTTCTGCTGAACTTGAATGTTATAATCCCTGAAAATTTCCCCTCGAGGTATACATGATAGATCCCGTAATATTTACAATTGGAAGATTTTCCCTGCGCTGGTATGGCGTGATCGTGATGATCGGTGTCATTGTCGGTTCGTTGATCGTGGAGCGCGAGATCAAACGTCGCGGCGAGAACGGTGAGCGCATATGGGATGCATTGGTTTGGATTTTACCCATCGGCATTATCGGCGCCCGTCTTTGGTTTGTGATCAATGCCACCCTTGGCGGGAATCGCTTTTATATCGAAAACCCTGCCAGCATCGTCAAGATTTGGGAGGGAGGTTTGCATATTTATGGCGGGTTGTTACTCGGTGCCATTGCCCTGATCATTTTTCTTCGTAATAACAAACTGGATGTCTGGTTGTTCTTCGATGCAGCGGGACCAGCGTTATTGATCGGTCAGGCGATCGGGAGGATTGCCAACTTCATCAATCAGGAATTGTACGGTCCGCCGACGACCCTGCCGTGGGGTATTCCCATCGATATGGTGCATCGTTTGCCTGAATTCCGTAATTTGAGTGAAGCCACCCGCTTCCACCCGACCTTTGCCTACGAGATGCTCTGGAACTTTGCGGTGGCTGGATTTCTCATCTGGCTATCGCGCCGCTATGAAAAGGAATTCAAACCCGGCACGGTTTTTGCCAGCTGGTTGATGCTTGCAGGTTTTGGACGTGTATGGATCGAGTTCTTCCGCCCAGACCAGCCGAAGATCGGAGATTCACCGATCAGTTACTCAATGGTCGCTGCGGCGTTGATGGCGATTGCTGGCGCAATCATGTTGATGATCCGTTATAAGGCAATCAACCTGGCTTTTGCTGAAAATTGGGAAGAGGAGTATCAGATCTCGGGGCAGGAGAAGCCGCAGGAAGAAGAAATTGAGGAAGAAGATGAGCCTGCGGAGGAAGAACCTGCACCTGTAAAAAAGACTCCCAGAGCGAAAACCAAGACAGACCCTGAAAAGAAGCCTGCCAAGAAACCCGCTCCGCGCAAAACTGCCGCCGCAACAAAAAAGACTTCCTCGAGAGCGAAGAAGTCCCAGTGAATCGAAGCAGGTCACGCCTGGTTTCGATATGCCGATTACGGCTACTCAACCATCAGCGTGACCTGCGTTTTTAATCCGTTGCGTGGATGTTCTCGGTTTTGACCCTTGCCATTTCGTCTTCGCGTTTATCGAAGTTGAAACGTTCGAAAATATCAGCATACATCTCGATGATTTGTTCGCGTGTAAAGCCCATCTCTTCGTAGGAGTAGGCGTGGTCGCTTTTGAAGGAGAGCGTCTCCTTGACGGCTTTGTCCACGATCTCATCGAGCCCGGGTTTGGCAGGATAGCCAAATTGCTCAAAGAACGCGTGCAGAACCGCTTCGGGGCGTTGGATCAAATCGTCGTAATTAAGGATCAGGTGTCGGGGGGAAGGATGCGCATCAAGGTATTGGAGCGGGTGACGATACCAGTGCTGTGTCATCTCGAGGACTTCGTCAATGTAAAGCCACGTCTCTTTGGGATCGGTGAACTGGCGTCTCGCGTAGTTGATCCATGAGATGGTGGATGGGAGCATGTCCAGTGGATTGCGTGCGAGATAGATGATGCGTGCATCGGGGAAAAATTCGACAAGCGTTTCGATCTTTGGACTGAAAGCTGGGTTCTTCGCCACGAAATATTTCTTCCCCGTGGCATACATGTGACGCTGCAACATGGACTTGTAGAACGACATGATGCGGCGTTTGCGTTCGGGGGAGATCGATGTGTCAAAATGCTGGTAGTCGGGGAATTCGTCCATGAAAGGGAAGAGAAAAGTGACGAAGTAACCATCCCAAATGTGCAGGTGGATGTTCTCATCCTCTTCTGGCTGGAAGAACGAGATGGAATGAATTTTTATTTTGCCGAGCGTGGCGCGGTCGAAGGCGAAGAGAATGCGGTGCAGGAAACCGCCGAGATATTTTCTGTCGAGGCGCGAGATGAACTGTGTGATCTTCTTTTGTGTGACAGAGGGGGTGAGGTAGATATCCCAGGTGGTCAGGCTGGTGAAGGTTTCGGAATCACGCGAGAGCAGGCGGTGAAGGAATGTGGAGCCACTACGCAGGTTGCCGAGAATGAAAAGCGGCTTTTCGATGGGTTGTGTTTTGTGAGCGGGGAAAAGGATGTCATCGAGCCAGAAGAAGAACCAGTGCATCAACGAGCCGGGGATCCAGACCAGGTAGAACAATATCAGGAAGATGAGCCGTTTTTTTACGAGGCGGGCAGGGGTGTTCTTGGAGTCGAAGAAGGAGCGGTAAAATGTGCGCCAGAACAGGCGAAAATTGTAGTGCATTGAGAGATGATTTCCTTGGAGAGCAACGACTGAAGTCGTTACTGCAATTTACATGAAAGAAGCCCGGTGAAGGGCTTCTTCTTTGGCTATTCTAACAGCATTTTCAATAAATTGCTTGAGTGAGTCTAGGTCCTCACTCGAGCGCATTTTCACTTCAGTCCACTCAAATATTCCACCAGCAAACGCACCCCAAATCCGCTGGCGCCTTTGGGGCAGTAAGGCATTTCGTTGTCCCAATCGGAGACACCGGCAATATCGAGATGTGCCCAGGGGGTCTTATCGTCAACGAATTGTTTCAGAAAGGTGGCGCCGACGATGGGGGAGGCTTTGGGAGCGCCTGCCGAATTCTTCATGTCGGCATCCACGCTTTTGATCATATCGAAATATTCTTCGTCCAAGGGCATGCGCCACAAGCGTTCGTGAGTCGTTTCGCCTGCTGAGAACAGGTCATTTGCGAGTTCGTCGGTTGTTGCGAACAATCCCGCGCGGTTTGAGCCAAGCGCGGTGACGATGCCGCCTGTCAGCGTGGCAATATCGATCATCGCACGCGGATCGAAGTTCTGTTGGGCATAGGTCAGGGCATCGCTCAGCACCACGCGTCCCTCGGCATCGGTGCTGATGATCTCTATTGTTTTACCTGACAATGTCTTAATGATGTCGTTCGGGCGATAGGAAACATCAGAGATCATGTTTTCGGAGGCGGCAAGGAGTCCCACCAGCGGGACCGGGAGCTTCAACTTCGCGGCGGCGACCATGACTCCCAGAACCGCCATCGCACCACATTTATCGTACTTCATGCCGACCATGCCCATCGTGGTTTTGATGGAATATCCGCCTGTGTCAAATGTGATGGCTTTACCGACCAATGCGACTGGCTGCGCCTCACTCTTGGGGGATGGCTGATACTCCAAAACGATCAGACGCGACGGGTTGGCGGATCCCTGTCCCACTGCGACGATGGCTCCTGCTCCCATTTCCTTGAGTTGTTTGTCGTCAAGGACGGTGCATTTGAGCCCAACTTCCATTGCCAGTTCCTGTACACGTTCCGCCAATGAAACGGGATTGATGACATTGGCTGGTTCATGCGCCCAGGCACGCGTGAGGTTGGTAGCTTCGCAGATGATGGCGGCTCGCTCCAGCGTAGGCTTGAGCGAGCCGTCGAGGAAGTAGACTGTTGCGGGAGTCGGTTCTTCGGTTTTGGATTTGTGTTTGTCGAAGCGGAAGGAGCCGAGTAATAAGCCTTCAGCAAGGGCAAAGGCAATTTGATCAGGAGCAAGCCCAAAGCCCGAGAAAGAAGCGGGGTCGATGGCAGCCTCAGTCACTTTATTTTTGGCGATCCATTTTGCTAGTGAACCTCCCGCACGGCGAAACGTCTCAAGCGTTATCTTGTCTTTCGCACCGACGGATAGTGTTGCAGTCTGGTCAGTCGGGTTGAAGCGGACTTCGCCAACATCCTTGCCTGCGGAAGTGAGGGTTACCTCTTCAGGTGCGGCAGCGAGCGAAATGCGTATTCCTTGGTGGTCTTGTTTGGTGCTGATCGTAATGTGAGTCATTTTGCCTCCATAAAAAAATAGCGACCGTCATTACCAGAATGACAGTCACTCTTGCTTACATGTCGTACACAAATTTCCTGTTTCATGTGGGCGATTATACTTCTTATAATTTTTCCACGAATTCCTTGAAACGATCCATATCCTTTTGCGTGCGCCGAATGAAATTCTTTTTCAGAAACGGACCTAACAGTTTCATCATGATCGTCTTGAATTTGAATACCGCCTCCACCACCCACAGCGATACGTTGCCGTTTTGTTCATTGAATGTGTTGTGCATCGGGTTGTCTGTAAATTCATTCTCGTAAAGGAGATCGAATTGATTAGGCTCATCTCGAACTGTAACCTTTTCGATCAGTGAAAATTCGCGCCCGCCTTCCTCAAATGTCAATTTCGAGACTGCGCCCGGCTGTCCCTGTGTTCCGCTGAGGAGTTCGGTCTTTGTAAGTGTGGGCCGCCATTTGCTCATGTTTTCCGGGGCTGTGAACACCTGCCACACTTCGGAGCGGGGTTTGTTGATGGTAAGTTCCAGTTTGAATTTCATTTAGCCTTCAAGAAATCAAGGGTGCGGGTCCATGCGAGTCCTGCAGCCTCTGCGTTAAACTCTGGGCGATCCTCTTCAAAGAACCAATGCCTGGTGTTCGGGTAAGCATGGAATTGCACATTCAACCCTGCCGCCTGCATATTGTCATTCATGGCGTTGATGTACTTCTCATCTTCCCATTCATCTATTTCTGCGAAGTGCCCGATGACATCTGCTTTGAGTTTACTGTAATCAGCTTCTCCCGCGCCATAGAACATCACGATCTTGCGGATGTCTTGCGGGCGATTCTCTGCGACGACAAGCGACCATGCTGCGCCCATGGAAAATCCAACGACTGCAAACGGTTCTTTTCGGATCTCCGACCTGTTTCGCAGGAAATCGAGCGCAGCCATGGCGACATCATATTTCCGCTGTCCATCCAGTTCTTCCATCACCTGTTTGGCTTCATCAATGGTTTTGGCAATCCTATTGCTGTTCAAGTCTGGAGCGAAAGCGGAAAAGCCTTCTACCGCCAATCGGTCACATAATTGTTTGAAGATGGGATTCAATCCCCACCAGGCATGGAGTACGAGCACACCCGGTGCCTCCGGTTGGGGTGGCAGGGCAAGATATCCCGTTGCAGGTTGACCGTTTGCATTGAAGGTGACATCTACTCCGTTCATTGTTTGTTCTCCTTTATAAACCGTTCAAAACTTTTCTCTGCCAGGCCGGTTAGTTCCTTGAATAAGTCAGGTTCGATCTTCTTGAAGTTGAAACAGGATTTGCCTTGCATGTGTTTCTTGAGTTCGGGACTGATATTTTTCAACAGGTCAGGGTACATGTAAACAGGCATCAGGTAAAACGAAACGTAGTTCTTCTTGATCTGTGCGGAGCCAAAGAAGAGATTACGCTTCCACTTCTCGCTGTAGGGGCCGTCGAGGGAGTAGGTTTCTTTTGTGTCGGCAGTGTTAGTCAGTTTGGGGGCGAAGGGTTGGAGGATGCTTTTCAATTGTTCGAAGACCAAAGGGAATTCGGTTTGTGCAGGCATATTTTCTCCTATCGATAAAGATTTGTCTTGGGTTCAGTGAGACTCTTCGCGCCCTTCGGTCGCTCAGAGTGACATGATGATTATGGGGAAACCAAAATCCTCATGTAGATTGGGTCGCCAAAGGCGATGCCGTTCGAGTCGAATGCCTGCCATGCGGATTCGTAGACGCCTTCATCGAAGGGAGCCGTAAATGTGATCTGAATGGTAACTTGAGTCCCAGACTTGGCAGGGAACAAGGCAATCTCTTCGGACGCGCCGAGCGCCGCTCCGCCAATATGACGCAGGCGATAGCCAGAGTTCCAGCTGCAGGTTCCGTTGTTTTCAACCAACCATTGTTTGTCGATGGTTGTGCCGAAGGGGATGAAGGAGTTATCAGGGATGGTGAGATCTTCTATGAAGGAGAGATTGTTGACGCAGTTTGATTGGTCAATGGTGGGGATGATGGTGGGCAGGGGGATGATCCGCACCTGGTCAGTGGTTGGCGTGGGGAGGATGATGAGAGTCGGTTCGATAAGTGGAGCCTGACTCGTGGGCGGGATGAAGGGCGTCGATGTGGGGATGGGAGAACAAGACCACAGATAAACACAGATGAAAAGGGTGAGGAACAGTTGTCGGCGGAGCATGAAGCGAAGCATATCACAAATAGAAAGGGCGACCCGTTTTCGAGTCGCCCATCACGGGTTAATCTATGCTTCTTCGTCCATTCCGCCGCCGGAGTCATCGTCGCCTCCGCTGCCAATATCCAGCGGGAGTGCGATCTCGCCGCTCAGTGCTTTTTGTCTGATGACGGTTTCAATCTCGTTCATCAGGTCGCCGTTCTGGCGCAGGAAGTCCTTGGCGTTCTCGCGTCCCTGACCGAGGCGGATATCGCCATAGGAGAAGAACGCGCCACGCTTCTGAACGACCTCGAACTTGGTCGCCAGGTCGAGGATGTCGCCGCTCTTGGAGATGCCTTCGTTGAACATGATATCGAACTCGGCGGTGCGGAAGGGAGGGGCAACCTTATTCTTGACAACCTTGACGCGGGTACGGTTGCCGATGACTTCATCGCCTATCTTGATTGCCTGGATACGGCGCACATCGAGACGGACAGATGAATAGAATTTGAGTGCGTTCCCGCCTGTGGTGGTCTCGGGGTTGCCGAACATAACGCCGATCTTCTGGCGGAGTTGGTTGGTGAAGATGACCGCGGTCTTGGTCTGGTTGATGGCGCCGGAAAGCTTGCGAAGCGCCTGTGACATGAGCCTTGCCTGTACGCCCATGGTGGCGTCGCCCATATCGCCTTCGATCTCAGAGCGCGGAACGAGCGCGGCGACCGAGTCGATGACGATCACATCGATGCCGCCAGAACGGACGAGGGTTTCGGTGATCTCGAGCGCCTGTTCGCCGGTGTCAGGCTGCGAGACGAGCAGGTTGTCAATGTCCACGCCGACGCGCGCGGCATAGACTGGATCGAGGGCGTGTTCCATATCCACGAAGGCGGCGACACCGCCCATCTTCTGCGCTTCGGCTACGATGTGCTGGCAGATGGTGGTCTTGCCTGAAGATTCAGGTCCATAAATTTCGGTGATGCGTCCGCGCGGAACGCCGCCGACGCCGAGCGCAATATCGAGCGAGAGTGAACCGGAGGGGAAGGCTTCGGTCTCCATGTGCTTCGCTTCACCAAGGCGCATGATGGAACCGTCACCATAACGTTTGAGGATATCGCCGACGGCTTTATCAAGCACAGCGCGTTTTGCACTGTTGTCTGTGGGCATTGCAGTCTGTTCCACCGGGGCGGATGCTTTTGATTTTCGAGGTGCCATTTTATTTCTCCAAATACTAGTCTACAAGTCGGAATTTGTGTGTAGCCGAGAGTATAGCACAGATGTTCTGTTCGTCAAGGTGCGTGAGTGATCGTAGGTGTGGGTGTCAGGAATTCCAGCTTTGGCTCAGGCGGCGGGAGGATCTGAAACCCCTCTTTATCAGTGAAGGTGAAATAGGTGATCTGCCCAGGGAAGATCTCAGCCCAGGTCTGGATGTCCTTGTCTTCGTAGTTAATCGTTAGTTTGTAAATACCCGCAGGCAGGTCGCTTAGAACCAGGTTCTCGTTGTAATATGGGTCAGGGTTAACTGCGCCCTGGGCATAGGTCAACGCTTTGCGCAATGGCACGCCGGAAGGTTCAGGACGCACCTCCAGCGGGTAGTAATTCAACAGGTTCTCTTTTTCATCGGTGATGCGTCCGACCAAAAGTCCCCAACCCTGCGGTGGGGATGTCCATAGTTCGGGATTGTATGTTGAATAGAACGTATTGTCGCCCATCCGCACTTCAAAATGCAAATGCGGTCCCGTGGTCGCACCTGTCGAGCCGACATAGCCGATCACATCGCCTGTTTCGACGTGCTGCCCAACAAGTGCATTGAGCGCACTCATGTGAGCATAAATCGTATAAAGAGCCTTTCCTTTGTAGCCAAAATCATGTTTGATCACAACTGCCTGACCGTAGGGATCATTGGTATTGTCAGATGCTCCTGAGAACAAACCCCAGCCTGCTGAAATCACGGCGCCGGGTCCAGCCGCAAGGATTGGTGCACCGTCCACGGCATCGATATCCACACCTGTGTGAACCACATCCGGTGCGAAAAATACGCCGCCATAGCGATACTCTGCCAGGGGCCAGTTGACATTGTCCGCGGCGATGGGTCGGGTGAAATAAAAATGATCGTAAGCCGAAACAGCCCACGGTACGGGATACAGAGGCGGACGCCATCCAGAGACCGGTTCAGCGCCCGGTGTCGGCAGGACGAATCGAAACGGTTCGATCGTCGGACGCGGCGCCGGCTCAAACTCCGCCGGTAACGGGGTCACTGTTTCCCCGGCAATCACCGCCGTTGGAGTGTGTTCTGCTTCGCTGGTGAGGGTGGATGCGGGAGCACAGGAGGCGAGGATAAAAAATATGAGAACTGCCGCGCTGGGAGGAGTGGAGCGCAGTCGAAGTGCCCACCGTTCACATCGTCCCGATGCTCTTTCGGGAGCGCGGGATGACAACTTCATGGCACCACCGTCGGCGGAGTAGGAGTCATTGTAGGCGTGTTCGATGGCGTAGGCGTATTGGGAGGCGTCCGTGTAATGGTTGGTGTTCCCGTTGAGCGCGGTGTGCGCGTGTTCGTTGGTGTGGATGTGGCAGTTGGTGTACGTGTTGGTGTCAGCGTGGGAGGCAACAATCGCGTTGGCGTGACCAGAACATCGGACGGGTACAGTTGCAGCATGGCGGAATACCAATCGAGACCGCCGGTCAATACGAATTCGGTGAAGCGCGCGCCACGGAAGAACGTGCGCCAATTCGGTAAGGCAGGGACGCGTTCCCAGCCATATTGTGCGGCGAGGGAGGTAACATCCACCCAGTAACCGGGCGGGACTTGGCTAAATGTCCCACCCTGTTCGTAGACCTGAGGGTCAAGGTTGTAGCGTGCACGCAAGTCCCAGGGTAGATCATGCAAGGGAATTCCGAGCGAGCCGTCTTGCACTTGCGCACGCAGATACAAACGCCAATACGTCTGCGCAGCGAAATCTTCACGGACAGCAACCATCCAACCAGCGTTGGTCATCAGTGAGTTGATGGCAAATGCGCGGCCAGTGTAAAGCCAGTCGTCACCGAACCCAGGGTCAAGATCCGATGTGAGCGGGACGAAGGCATTCTCAAGGCTGGCGAGTGCGTCCCAGCCTGTTTCCCATTGGATGCGTTCACGTAGGGCGTTGAAAGCTTCGTCCGCGAGGTCGTGTAGTTGGGGGTAAGGTGCCTGTATATTGGAGAGTTCCACGAGCGCCCACCTGTTCCCCACCCCTTCAGAGACTGGTTCACCATTCGCAGCCCAAAGCGGAGCCGGGGTGAACTGTGCGGCTTGTTCGAGCGGCACAGGCATTGGATCTTCCATGAACAAGTTTGCCCAGCTCAGACTTCCCACTTGATAGGGGAATGGTGTTAACGGCTGGAGGATCGTTCCGTCAGTGGCATACGTGATGTGGAAATTTGTGTTCGGTGCAGGGACGGTCGTGATGATCTGGTCGCCGGACGCGTTCCAAGCGGGCAGGTTTCCGTCACCGATCCATTGCGCGGGTAGTTGGCGTTCCGCATCCCAAAGGTAGATGCCGCTCCTGCCCATGCTTTGAGATTGTGTTGCCCACGCCAACCTGCTTCCATCCGGCGACCAGACGGGATGTGATTCAGAAGCATTCGGCGTGCTGCTCAGGTTTTGGAAACGGGCATCATTGGATCGGTCGAGATCCGCGAGGAAAATATCTCCGTTCGAGACGAATGCGATCTGTCGTCCGCCGGGCGCCCAGGCAGGGGAGTGATCTGAGGCTGGAGAAGCGGTCAGACGAATTGCGTTCTTTGCAGGTTCATTCGCCGGACCAACGATGATCTCCAGGTTTTCATCGCGATAGGATTCATACGCAATGAACGATCCGTCTGGCGACCAGGTTGGTGCGCCATCGTATTCGGGTGTGTCTGTGAGTTGGGTCAGTTCACCGTTGGAGAGGTCCATGAGGAACAAGTCCCAGGCACCGAGGCGGTTGGAGGCGAAGGCGAGTTTTGTCCCATCAGGGCTGGGCGCGGGGGTGATGTCATCCCAGTCGCCGTTGGTGAGACGTCTGAGCGGCATCTGGTTTGGGATGAAAGCAAAGAGATGGGCGTAACCGTCCTCTTCGAGGGAAAGGATGACGATCTCTCTTGAATTGTTTGAAACAACAGGGATAATTTCTTCTGTGACGGTTGGCTCAGGTGTGGGTTCAATCTCAGGTGTTTCCGTGATACCTTGCAAGCAGGCAGACAGAATAATGGCAAGGGTCAAGAACAGTATGGTGATGAAATGAGAATAACGTTTGAGCATGGAATATGTCAACTATGCGGAATCAGCTTCGGGTGAGTCTTGAGGCGGGTTTACATCAAATGAAATGGTCTGGGGTCCTTTGGAAGGACCATCAGGATAAAAGAGTTTTGCTTCCAGCGTGTGAGGATTTTTCAATTCACCGCGCAGATGCATGGTGAATTCGATCTTCCAGTTCATCGGCTCGACCACGTTCGCAGCTGCCACCTCTGCCCCGTCGCCATTGTTGATCGCGATATCAAGATGCGGACGTTTCTGGAAAGGTGTCATCTCGATGTGAATATGCATACGGCGTCCATCGGGATACGGCTCGACAGAGAGCGAAGTGATGTCGGTCTCTTCGGGAGTAGCGCGGTTCAGGTTGTCTTCGGGAAAGAAAAATTCAAGGGTCATGGTTTAGTCTTCTGGTCTCTACTCGTCTTGTCTTCTTGCCTGCTGGTTTTACTCATCAAACAAGAACGTTGCTTCGGAATACAATCTTACGCCTTTTTTCTTTACGCGTTCCGCGATCCATTGCTTGAGATATTCCTGTTTGTATTCGATCGGCTTGCCGCTAGACAGTTCGTGCAGTGGATAGTTCAAATGCAAGGCACGCGGCGAAACTGTGAAACGTGTGATGCCCGTGGGCAGCAGGATGTTCTGGCTTGCCAGTTTGAGCACAGTCTTGATCTTAAAGTGTGGGAAGATGACGAGCGCGGTCAGGCCGGAGTAGATCTTCTTGAAGGTTTCGATCAGCGTCTGGCTGGTGCGGTCGAGCGATGCGCGCGATTTGTAGGCGTTCACAACCTTGTGCATGGTCTGGATATGCGTCGCCAGGTCGCTGGGTGTTTCCTTCATGATAAAAAAATTGCCGTTCGGAAACCGTACCTGCATGGGTACATACTTGGGCGCATCAAGCGATTTGCGAGTGTTCACTTTGACGAGTTCGATACCCTTCACCTTACGCAGTGAAGCCGTCAGTGTTTTTGTGCTCATCCCCCACACAACATGGTTCCAGGTCTGCAGGTTCACATGTGGGTTGTTGGCTTCCACCACCTGCGCCACGATATGTGGGAATTCCAACGCACGCAGTGATGTGACACGGTTGGCACCATCCAGAACCATGTAGCGGTCCGTTCCATCGGTTAATGGCATCACGATGGGTGGATTGCGAATAATCCCCTGCGCGCGCAGTTTTTCCACGAGCGGGAGCGTGCGCTGGTTATCATGGTCTTCGTGCAGGATCACAGACTCAATCGGGAGGATTCTAAGATTGGGCAGGTTCGGAATCATCGGACGAAGGATACCATATCAGAGTTGTCGTTTCCAACGACCAAACGTTCCAATGCGCTGACAAAATCATCAGGGCGATCCGCTTTGAATGTGAGTTGCTCTTTTTTTTCAGGATGTGTGATCGTCAACGAATGAGCATGCAAAGCAGGGCGGTGAATCAGGTCCGTTTCGGATGCGCCGTACAGGATATCTCCCAATAGCGGATGCCCCGACGCTGAGGCGTGGACGCGTATCTGATGCGTTCTCCCCGTCATCGGTTTCGCTTCGACCAGCGCCCCAACCTGATACCGTTTCAATATCCTGAATCGCGTCTCAGACGGTTTCCCCTTTTGATCATTGACCACCGTCCGGTGTTTCTTCCCCACGTCAGCAAGCAATGGGAATTTAGTGATCTTCTCATTCCATTTGGGTTCGCCCTCCACAATGGCATGATAGACCTTTTCCGCCTCCCGATCCTCGAACAGGATATTGAGTGCACGGTGCGTTTCGGCGGTCCGTGCGAAGACCATCACGCCGCTCGTAGTCTTGTCGAGTCGGTGGACTATGAAGACCTTGCCATGTTCCTCCTCAAGCATTTTGACCAAATATGGCGCGTCCTTTTCCCATCCATCCGGCAGAACGGGCAATCCAGCGGGTTTATTGATAACAATAATATGTTCGTCTT
Source organism: uncultured Anaerolinea sp. (assembly GCA_964436455.1). Lineage (GTDB taxonomy): Bacteria > Chloroflexota > Anaerolineae > Anaerolineales > Villigracilaceae > Defluviilinea. The sequence goes on from CAYTDB010000005.1 coordinate 83,160, forward strand.
TATAAAGAGTTTGCATGGGGTAATTTTACTGTAGAGAACGGATTGCTTCGCGAAACGGATTAACGGATGGGTTTGTATTTTTCTTGACACCCTCCCTATAACAGCATATTATCCAATTATGAATGAACAACACCCCAACGAACCGTACAATCCATTTTTGATCGACTCCCTCAACCATCCGCTCGCGGGACCCATCCGCAAGTTGCTCCACCGCGATGGAAGACGTGAATTCAACCAGATCCTCATCGACGATGAAGAGAATATCCTGCAAGCCCTGGATGCAGGTGTGGAAGTTGAGTCGGTCTATTTTGCGGGGGATGAAGTGATCTCTGATGAACTGCGGAACAAACTGACACCTGGTGCCACCATCCATGAAGTGGCAAAACGAACGACAAAGAAGATCTTCGAGAACGATAAGCTCTCACGCATCTTTGCGATCGCTGAAACACCCAAGCCCAAGGGCTTGGAAATGTTGAAGACGATCACAAAAGATATTGTCGTTCTGGAAGATTTGACCATTTCAGGCAACATCGGCAACATCATCCGCACGTCACTCGCGTTGGACTTGGGCGGGATGATCCTCCTGAACATGGACCCGCTTGACCTGTATGACCGCCGTCTGATCCGTGCCAGCCGTGGGTTTATGTTCACGCTTCCTATCATGACCGCTTCAACACAGGATTTTATCCATTACTGTAAAACCAACAACGAGACCTTGCTTGTCACTGCCATGGAAGCAGAAAAAAGCGTGGAGGAGATCGCATCCATCCCCGAAAGATTACTGATTGTCTTCGGCAGCGAGAAAGAGGGCTGCACTCCTGAGATCGTATCAGCGGCGACGATGAAAATGCGGATACCGATCAATGCAAAGGTCGAGTCTCTGAACGTCTCTGCCGCGGCGGGGATCACGCTATTCAATCGGGTGAAGTTCAATCGAAATTAGGTATTGTGTGTCATTCTGAGTCGTGGAGCGGCGAAGAATCTCTGATCTGCCCCTAAGGCTCCACTGTGGAAATGGGATTCTTCGCTCCCTTTGGTCGCTCAGAATGACATTGATTTGATCAACTACTCGCGCTGCTATACCGCTTCAATCCCGCCTTCCATATCTGCGAAGCGACGAGAAAACTGGCGATCCCGATTCCCACGAACATCAGAACCTGAGGCGTGCCCAACTCCTGCCGCAATGCCTGGAGGGGAATGGTCGTTGCCACGGCGATGGGGATGATAAATGTGACGATGATTTGTAACCACATGGGGTACACGGTCACAGGATAGCGACCTGCATCAAGAAGTGCCTGCAACAAAGTAACATTATTATCGAACTTTGTAAAGTAGAACGTGAACGCAATTAACACGATCCACAGGCTGTAGATGACAACCGCGCCTGAAATGGTGAGGAGAATGAAATAGAAGATGCTAAGCGGGGTGGCGACGTCACCCGCCATGTTAATTCCCACCACGATCAACACAACAGACAGAATAAGATCCCACATGCGCCAGATGTTGATGCGCGAGAATGTGATCAGAAACATACTGCTGACAGGCTGGAGAATGACATAGTCCATCGAACCATCACGGATGGATTGGTTGAACTTTTCTGTATTGGGCCAGACCAGTGTCATCATCATGGTGTGGACGATACGAAACACACCAAGCAATGCGATGAGTTCGCCGAAGCCCCAGCCGCCAAGGGTTTCGGTGTTGCTGAAAATAATGGAGAGACTCAACAACTCCCAGCCAAGCCACATAATATTGAGCAGGATGTTGACGACCGCATCTGCCCGATACGCGAGCGACATCTGCACGTTGACTTTGAAAAGGATGGAAATCAATTTCAGGTAATGCATGTTACGCTCCCACTGCCGAAAAACGCTTCACTCCTTCGCGCCATGTCAAGCGGAACAACAAGAACGAAAAGATCAGCCAGATAACGCCTGAAATGTACCCCTGCGTAAGATCGGTCGCGGATATTTTCCCCTGGATGATTTGGATGGGCAGATACATGAGCAGTTGGAACGGTAAAAACTTCGCGATGTTCTGGACCACTGTGGGCATCAACTGCAAAGGCACGAACTGCCCCGCAAACAAAAGGATCAACGCGTAATAAAACTCATGAACGGAATACACGCGCGTTGTCCAAAAGGCGAGCGCGGTGATCGTGCTGGAGATCAGAAAGTTGATCATGTATCCCATGAGGATGATGGGGATCGAGAGCAGGATCCCGTTCATTGAAACAGAATCAAACTGCGGCTTGAAGAGAAGCGCAAGCACGATCCAGACGGGGATGAGTACCAGCAGGTTCAACATCTTCGATGCGAGATCGTTCATCAGCGTGTTCGTCAGCATCGGGTGGATCGGTTTGATGAGTTCGCCTGAAAGCGTCCCATCCTGAATTTTGTATGCGAAAAGATAAATGACGATGTTGCTCGTGAGTTGATCGGCGATGAGCAGCAGCATGTAATACGTAATGAAGTCGTTGGCGGTCAGCCCGTTGACGTCGCCGTTGGTGTTGGCAATGCTGGTCCACACGGCAAGAAAAATGACCGGCGAAACCAGCCAGTAAAAAATATACATGAGCACATTGGCGCGGTATTGCCAGCGCTCCGCCCAGTTCACAAGCCAGAGTCGTTTGAGGATGTTCAGCATCATTACTCGTTGAAAGCTCTCTCGATCACATCTTCGATCGGCGGGTCGGTGATCGTAATATCGTGGATGGGAAGCTCGGACAACATGCGCGATGTGACCTTGGTGACATCTTCCGCTTTCACCTGGATGAAGGACTTCTCCGCGTCTTCCTCATTTTGAACTGGTTCGCCATATCTGGAGAGGTCATACTCTTCAGCCTCTGCCAGCACGACACCGATGAGTTTGAACGGAGCGATACGCCGCGAGAGATTACCAATGCCGCCATCGTATTTGAGCCTGCCATGATGGATGATGATAATGCGCTCGCACAATGCAGTAACATCTGCCATGTAGTGACTCGTGAGCAGTATGGTCGCACCTGTGCGCCTGTTGTACTCACGCAAGAAATCACGGATGCCCACCTGGCCTGTGATATCAAGTCCGATGGTGGGCTCATCGAGGAACAACACTTTGGGACGATGCAATAAACCTGCAGCAATTTCACACTTCATTCGTTCGCCAAGTGAAAGATTTCGGACAGGCTTCTTCATCAACGGTTCGAGTCCAAGCAGTTCATCGAGTTCTTTGTAGGTGGCCTTGTACAGGTCATCAGGGATGCGATAGATTGCTTGAGCAAGCAGGAACGAATCCGCAGCGGGGATATCCCACGAGAGGCGGTTGCGTTGTCCCATCACGAGGGTCATCGCGCGGAGATAATCGGGTTTGAGTTCCCAGGGGGTGAAGCCAAGTACATCTGCTTTCCCGCCAGTGGGGTGGAGCAGACCCGAGAGCATCTTGAGCGTGGTTGTTTTGCCTGCACCGTTCGGACCGAGAAAGCCAACGATCTCTCCCTGCTCGATCTTGAAGTTGACCTCCTGCACGGCTTTCACATCCTTGTATTTGCGCTTGAAGAAACTGCGCACTGCCGCGCCAAATCCACCCTCGCGCTCGGGGACTTTGTACGTTTTGCTGAGTTGTTCGACAGTAATGGTGTGACTCATGTATGTCTCTCCTGCGAGGCACGGATTGTATCATTTATGGAATATACTGATGAAAGTTGGCTCGGGAACTTTTTGTGTGTATAGTCGTCAAAATAAGGAAACTCAAATTCGGAGAAAATGATGAAAAGAATAATAATTGGTTTGCTCCTGCTATTTGTATTATCCGCATGTGGCGGCAGAACATCCGCATCTATTGAAGGTCAGTGGAAATTGGTTTCGTACAATCAAACAGCCGCCGTGCCCGATGTGGAAACATCCATTGAATTCAAAGATGGTCAAATGAATGGAAATGTTGGTTGTAACGGTTTTGGCGGGGAGTACACCGTGAAAGGTGATGCAATCGAGTTCGGTCCTGTCATGTCCACGATGATGTTTTGCGAATCGGTGGCAGATCAGGAATCGGCAGTTCTCGCCACGTTACAAGAGAAAACAAGTTTTGTGATCGATGGGAATGTACTTACCATCACTTCGGCGGATGGAAATTCATCCATTGTGCTGGAAAAGAAGTAACGAAAGATGAAAGAAGAAAGAGCCAGAGATATCATGCCTCTGGCTCTTTTACACTTTGAGAAGTGCCAGATGCGAGGTTCGCTGAGTTTTGGGCTCTGTTGATATTCCTGATGACATTCACCAGACAGGATAGCATTCCCCCAGCGATAAACCAGCTTTGGGTCAGGATCGTAATGATCAAGTACATCAGAAAGTAACTGAAATAGTCTCCTGCAGAGGTTATGGATTGCAGTTTTTGTAATCTGGGAAGGTTATTCTCGTTTATTACGGGTTCAAGCTGGAACTTCCGAAAAAGATACTGGGACAGCAGGCTGGCGAGTTGCCTTATAACCGCAGTGGTCCACAGCAATAACTGGTAGCCGGCAACCAGGAGATAGATTTCATTAAGTGCAAGAACTTTTGTGGACAGCCACCAAAAACAGATGATCAACGGAATAAATAGAACCAAACGTATTATGTAAACACCCCCCCCATTGTCCTTCATGACTGGAAGGGGCAATGCCAACGGTCTTCTGATTTAACTTCGCAGTGAATGTTCCTAATATCCGATTTGTGATTGTTACAACAATCCAAAAAGCAGGTGCAAGCCCGTAATAGACAAGAAATGAATTTTCCATTTATCTACTCCTGTTTGTTTTTCTCCAGCCATCGCAGCATTAGCCAGTGATGCGAGTCAGGTTTTGCCCACGGGTGTGCTTCGTAAACTCGATGGAGGGCCTCTGTTGCAGTCAGTCCTTCCAATTGCATCAGCACAGCACAGCAGATCGTGGTGGAGCGGTTCATCCCTGCCACGCAGTGGATGAGAACGCTATCATCCATTTTTAGGTGATCAATCACCCAATCTGCCTCTGCACGAATCTCATCCACAGACATCCCTTTGGAGCCTTCACCTTTTTCCACGGTTCGATCGTTGGGGTGGAGTTGCTTCCCTTTCACCCAGGCGCTGGGCTTTTCTCCCAGATTGAGGACAGCACCGATTTCGGGCCTGGTTTCGGGTTGGTGTTCGAGACCGCCGACAAAGAGTTTGTCCTCAATAATTCTTCCATCGAGTTTGATCGTTACGGGATCCCCTCCGAAACGGTCGTAGATGTCAGAGGGTTGAGGGACTTCCCGATGGGGCATGGGAGGTGAAGGAGAATAGTCCCGTTCGACGGTGAAGGGTTCGCCTCCTTCTCCCCGCTCGTGGCTGACTCCGCCTGCGAAAAAATTCATCCCTGCATCAGCAGGACCGCGCAAGCCAAACATGTGGAAGATATCTTCCATGCCAGGTTGAACCCAGGAATAAAAGTAGGCAATGACGCGGGAGGGGTCGTCGAGGGGATATTGATCGAGTGTTGTAAAGAAATCAGTGTGCTCGAGGTGTTGAACGTCTGAAAAAGATAATTTCAGCGGGATATGCCTGCCAGTGACACGCTCCATGATGACACCATCGCGCTGGAGCAACTCGGATTCGATTACCTCCAGCCCCTGAACCGTCATGTGTATACCGCTACCATTTTCCTCGAAAGAATCCAAGCGCGCATCCTGCATGAGAGTCGCAAACGGGTGAAGGATGATGCGGGGTGTGCTCTTTATTGGAGACATATTGCCCCTATGTTACCGTTAATTTCTGCCTGGGAAACTTGTCGTATCGTTTCTCTTCCATGACGCGTTTGATTCTATCCAATCCCTGCCAGACCTCCTCAAAGGAGGTGTATAGTGGAGCGAAGCCGAGGCGAATATTGTCAGGTGCGCGGAAGTCGGGGATGACGTTCATCTCTTCGATGAGGGCGCGGTTGATGCGGTAACCGTCGGCATGGCGGATGGAGATGTGTGAACCGCGTTGGGCAGAGTCACGCGGGGAGCCGAGGGAAAAGCCCAAGGGGGCGAGCCAGGTATCGGTTAGGTATGAAGCGTAGTCCGTCATCAAGATGGATTTAGCACGGATGGCGTCCATGCCTGCCTTGAGAGTCGGTTCGAGGGCGGCTTCCATTGTGAGCAGGGAAATCATCGGTTGTGTGCCAACGAGGAAGCGCTGTGCACCGGGGGCGGGTTCGTAGTCGAGGGAAAAATCGAAGGGATTCTTTTGACCCCACCAACCCCAGATGGGTGAGGTGAGTTTGTCCTGAATTTTTTTGTTGATATAGATGAAGCCGGGCGCGCCCGGACCTCCGTTGAGGTATTTGTAGGTGCAGCCGATGGCGAAGTCCGCGTTGCAGTCGTCGAGGTGGATGGGGACAGAGCCGACGGAATGGCTGAGGTCCCAGAGCACGAGTGCGCCCTTGGCGTGAGCGAGGTCGGTAATGTGGCGCATGTTGTAGAGGTAGCCGCTTTTGAAGACGACGTGTGAGAGAGTGACCAGGGCGGTATCTTCGTTGATGGCCGATTCGAGTGCAACAATGTCTGGGGTGATGTCGTTGTCGAGGGAGGAGATGCGGAGGATCGTATGGTCTCGATACGTCCCGCCAAGAGCGTGCGGATCTACTCGACCATCAAGCAAGTAAGTAATGCCTTGAAGAATATAAAGATCGGATGGGAAATTGAAGGTGTCGGTGATGATTCGTTTTCTGTTCGGTTGAAGCGTGAGCGCAGAGGTGGCGAGTTTGAATAGGTTGAGGGAGACCGTATCGGTAACGATGGTTTGTCCCTCTACAGCGCCGATGAGTTGACCAATCTTATCCCCGACGCGAGATGGAGCCTCCCACCAGCCTCTGTTCCAGCCGCGGATGAGGTCGTTGCCCCATTGTTCTTCAATGACTTGTTTTGCTTGTTCCTGTGCAACCTTGGGCATCATACCCAGTGAATTGCCGTCAAGGTAGATGAGGTCAGGATCGGTGATGACGAACTGGTCACGGTAGGGGGCGAGAGGATCCTGGGAGTCGAGTTGTTGGGCGAATTCGAGGGAGGGGGAGAAGTTGGTCATGTTTTTTTTTACCACGAAGGACATGGAGAGCACAAAGGTTTTTGAGAGTGGTTGGTGTTTGAGTTTTTCCGAGCGTTCGTTGCGAGGGAGGTATCGAATCCACAAATTCCAAGTTTTCCTTTTATCTCTTTCGTTCTACTTACGGGTGGTTTCGATACTGCTTCGCCCTACTCAACCACCCTGTTTTTTGGTGATCTTACTCATCGCATACTCCGCCAGCGCGGTGATCGTCAGCGACGGGTTGACTCCAGGGTTGGCGGGCATGACAGAGCCGTCCACAACATACAAACCAGGGTAGTTGAAAACCTCAAAGTTTAGATCGATCACGCCTTCATGATCATTCCTCCCAAACGGGACGCCTCCCATGAGATGTGCGGTGGTGGGGAAGTTGAACAGACTATCGGTAAAAGCGGTGGCAGTGATGCCATCTGTCCTTTTAGCAAAGATGCGGGTGATGTAATTGGCAAGGGGTAATCTGCTGGCACTGTGTTCTTTCTCATTTCGTAGGACCAGTCCCTTGCGCCCGAAGGTGAAGAAACTACGACCGAGGCGGATGCGCGTCAGATTTTCCTCGGTCTGCATAACGAGCAGGATCGTTGTGTAGCGTGCCCAGTTCGAGAAAATTTTGCCGTAAAGGAAATCCCACGGGTGCTGAATGATGGACCAGAGCGTTTTGACGAATCGCATGAAAATATTGTGAGCACCATCAATAAGCGGTGCGGTCAGCACGCGGATGAAAGATGAACCTTCTGAATAGCGGACAGGCTCGACGTGCGTCACTTCGTCTGCACTGAAAATGGATGAAATGGCGATGCCTTTCGAGTAATCCACACCGCGTTTGCGGGCGGTGACGCCAAGAATATTCTCGCTGTTGGTGCGCACGCGATTGCCGAGTGTCTGAGAGATACGATTGAGCGATTTCGTCGCATCACGGAGACGGAAAAGTAGTTCCAGTGTGCCAATCGTCCCTGCTGAGACGATCACATTACGAGCGCGCACTTTTCTTTCAGACATAAACAGAAAAGCTGTCGATGATGAATGAGTTATTTCGTAACGGGAACCATCCTCTTGTCCAGCGGGAAGCGGTTTTATATCCCGCGCTTTGACTTCAGGGAGGATCGTTGCCCCATTTTTTTCCGCGAAGTGGAGATAATTTTTCATCAATGTGTTTTTGGCGCCATACCGACAGCCAACCATACATCCGCCACAGAAATTACAACCCGTGCGTTCGGGTCCTTCCCCGCTAAAAAATGGATCAGCGACAGTTACATTTTCCTCCCCGAAAAAGACCCCAACGGGAAGCAGTTCAAAGGTGTGACCATACCCCAGCGACTCGGCGATCTGTTTGCACACATGATCAGCAGGGGTAACACGCGGGTTAATTGCCACACCAAGCATTTTGCGTGCGGTAACGTAATGTGGTTGGAGTTCCTTCTTCCAGTCATTGAGATGTTTCCACGATGGCGCAGCGAAGAGACGGTCATCAGGTTCGATGAGCACATTGCCGTACATCAGGCTGCCGCCACCGACGCCGCTGCCGTGGAGGGCGAGCAGACCGTTCATGAAGGTCATTTCGAAGATGCCGTGCAGCCGCAAAGCAGGGAGCCAGAGGTATTTGGGAAGGTTCCAGTTGGTTTTGGGGAAGTTCTTGTCTTCGAATCTTTTCCCCCGTTCAAGGACAAGTACAGAATATCCTTTTTCGGTCAAGCGCATGGCTGAGACGCTTCCCCCGAAGCCTGAACCAATGATCACATAATCGTAGACTGGTTGCATCGATACTGCCCTCCGCAGTGAATAAACCTGATTATAGCAACAACCGCCAGCGAATGCTGACGGTTGGATGCTGTGTGCTAGTTATGAACTGGACGATCTTCTCCGCGTCCATAAGAAATAACTGCACCAAGCAGTGCAATCCCACTGGTAAATATCAGACTGATGTTGAAGGCATGGACAAGCACGGATGGGTCTTTTTGATTTCCGTGGGCGAGGATGGTGGTGAAGACGGCACCGGTCAAGCCAATGCCGAGTACCATGCCAACATTGCGTCCAAGGGCGAGCACGCCGGAGGCAATTCCCTGACGGTTGCGCGGTGCATCTCCCATGAGAGCGCTATTGTTGGGGGCGACGAACAAGCCGGTGCCAAATCCGCAAATGGCAAGGCTGATGATGGCGAAACTGTATTGTGATGTTAAGGTCAAACGGCTGAGCAGTAGCAAGCCGCCGCTGAAGATGAGTAGTCCAAGCGTTGTGGGGAGGCGGGAACCAACTTTGTCAGAGAGCGAGCCGCTGAATGGAGCGGTCAATGCCATGACGATGGGCTGTGCAGTGAGGATGAGTCCTGCCTGCGAAGCGGACAGTCCGCGTGCTTGGATGAGGTAAAAGGGAGTCAGGAAGAGCAGGCTGTAAGTGCAGATGTAGTTCAGGATGGGGGTGATGGTCGAGATGGTGAAGACGCGTCGCTGGAAGAGACTCAGATCAAGCATCGGGGTGGGAACATGTCTTTCGATCCGCAGGAACAAGCTCAGGGTTAAGAAAGACGCAACGAACAATCCAAGGATGATCGGTGAAGACCAGCCCCAATGATGTCCCTGATTGAGTGCGAATAACAATGCAACAAGCCCGATCAGAAAAGTGAAGGCACCTGCTAAGTCAAATTGCTCGCGTTTGTCGGAAGGAATGTCGCGTGGGATGACGGTCAGACTCAACCAAATGGCAATCAAACCAATTGGCACGTTGATGTAAAAAACGCTGTGCCAGCCGAGTGTGTCGGTGAGCCAGCCGCCGAGGAACGGACCCGTGGTGAGTCCGAGATAGGTCATGGCACCCTGCAAACCGAGCGCCTGACCACGTTGTTCGCGGGGAAATGCCTTGGTGAGAATGGCGGGTGAGTTTGCAAATAACATCGCCGCACCGATAGCTTGAAAGGCGCGGGAGAGAATCAAATAAATGGGTGTAGGGGATACGCCACAGGTGACGGAACCGATCACGAAGATGACAAAGCCGGTTACGTAGGTGTTCTTGTTGCCGCGCATATCGCCGAGTCGCCCAACGGAAAGCAATAGTCCGCTCACAACCAGCAGATAGGTTGTGACAACCCATTCGATGGTGGCTACGTCCGTATGAAAATATTCTGTGACCACCGGCAGAATGGTATTGACCACGCTCGCGTCGAGCGCCGACATGTATGTGCCGATGCCAATGGCTGCCAGCACCAGCCATTTGGATTCGATGAGAAGGAACTTCGTATTTTCTTTTTGTGTGTCTTCTGCCATTAGTCTCTTCGACTCTTCGTTACAATCCGTATTGGTGTCCCCAGGAACCCGTATTCCGCACGGATCTGATTCTCCAGATAGCGCAGATATGTGAAATGCATCAGCTTCGGGTTGTTGACGTAGATCATGAATGTCGGCGGGTCGCTGCGCACCTGTGTGCCGTAGAACATCTTTAACTGCTGTCCCGCATGTGACGGGTGCGGGTGCGCATCCTGCGCGCGGTGAATCACTTCGTTGATCCTGGATGTGGTCAGGCGCGCGAGTCGTTCCTCCTGCACACGCAATGCCATCGGCATGACCGTGTCCACGCGTTGACCCGTCTTGGCAGAGATGAACAACAGCGGCACATAATCCATGAAGTTCAGGTCAGCGCGGATTTTCTTCGTAAATTCTTCCATTGTGAACGAATCTTTTTCGACTGCATCCCATTTGTTGACGATCACCACGCACGACTTCCATTGTTCTAGAATGAATCCTGCAATGTGCGCATCCTGTGACGTGATGCCTGTCGTCGCATCGATCATCAGCAAAGCGACATCCGCCCGTTCGATGGCTTTGAACGAACGCAGCACGCTGAACTGTTCCACGCCCGGCTCGATCTTTCCGCGCCGACGAATGCCTGCGGTGTCGATCAACGTCACTTCGATCCCATCCACTTCGATCTTTGTGTCAGTCGCATCGCGGGTTGTGCCGGGGATCGGGCTGACAATCGCACGCTCCTCACCGACCAGCTTATTCAACAAACTGGACTTGCCTGCGTTCGGCTTGCCAACGAGCGCGATCTTGATACTCTCATCTTCCTCTTCTTCAGCTTGTTCAGGAAACGATGCGACCAGCATATCAAGCAGGTCGCCCGTGCTCGTTCCATGCACTGCGGAAATCGCAATTGGGTCACCCAGCCCCAACTCATAGAATTCAGCCGCCGCGTTCCGTCTCTCTTCGTTTTCACATTTATTAACTACAACAAAGATCGGGGGCCAGTACGTCCCATCCTCCAATTTTTTCTGTGACCTTCGCAGGATGCTCGCTACTTCCAGGTCCGGGGATGTGACCCCTGCTTCGCCATCATTGACAAAGAGAACTGCATCCGCCTCACTGATCGCCACCTGCGCTTGAGATTTGATTTCCTCAATAAAATCCGCAGAGCCAATGGAAAGCGGTGCCTTGCCTCCATGGGTTGGGTCAATTCCGCCGGTGTCCACCACATGGAAGGCGCGTCCGTTCCATTCGGTTTCCCCGAAGAGGCGGTCGCGCGTGGTACCGGGCGTATCGTCCACGATCGCCATGCGTTCACCGACGAGACGGTTGAATAAAGTTGATTTTCCTACGTTGGGTCTGCCAACGAGTGCTACGATTGGTTTGGTCATTTTTTCTTTTCCCCCTCTCCTACAGGGAGAGGGTAGGGTGAGGAATTTTATGGTGTCGGGAACGGTGTGATGGTTGGTGTCACAGGAGGAGCTATTAAGACCTCTATCGTCCCGGGCAGAATGGATTCTACCAGCACATTGTCCACCAACACATCCACAACAGGTGTAAGTTGATGCGTGCCCAACCCAAGACCGGTAACGTCCACAGTCACGATCACATCCTGCGGCGTGAACGCATCCAGAACGGGAAGCGGACCGGAAATGATCACGTCAACCGTTTGAGGGAAGACCTGCACCGATAATCCCTCAGTCAACCCGATTACATTGATGGGCTGGTTCAAAAGCGTGAGGCTGGTCTGAATGGGGGATATGCCCACGGTCACTTGCACGGTCTGTGCACCAACAAGCGTTACGTTTTCAGGAAGATTCAGCGCCAGCCGCGTTGTGATCCCTTCATTGGCATCCTGAAGGTCGAGAGGCTGTGTTTCCAGAATGCCTGGCAGGGAATTCACAAGTTCCGAATCTGCTGAGAACACAGTGACCACAGGCGGGAAGACCGATATATTCTCAAGGCGGTACCCCGCGGCAATCTGTCCTTGCACTACCACTTTGACCGCCAGGTCACGGAACCCACCCTGCTGGCTGACCGGTACATTTACCTGTGCAGTATCTGGCGTCAATGTAAGTCCTCTGATGAGTGCGCCCTTCTCATCCACGATCTGGATGGGGATCGATTTTTCAACGTTCTCACGTGCTCCATCCAAAGCTAAAGAAACGCGTGCCCGAGTTGCCTGGTTCACAATGGATTCGGGTCCCGAGATCACAACTTCGGTTGGGTCGAGAGTTGCATCGCCTGCCTGATAGCCGATGGCAGGCAACCCATTTATTGTGAGGTCAAGAGGAAGTGTCCGCTGGGCGTTCGGCTCGAGAATCACTGTGACAGTTTCCGGGTTCGAGAGAACGAGTTGATAGGGGCGTACCAGGATGCGGGTTTGAATCCTTACAAGATGTTCACCGGCGCCGAGTCCCGCGAGATCCAGCGTTGCCTGCACAGAGTTTTCCTGCGCGGTCAATTGCTCCCACACCGAACGTGGCGCGCGTATTGTAACCTCCACCTGGGGTGGAATGTCACTTGTAACGATAAGCGACGGGTCCTTGCCGATGATTTCGAGCGGGATCGTGTTCGGGAAGATGCGTACTTCATCGGGGTCGGCGGAGGTGACAGCTGAGATCCAGACTGATATACCAAGTACAAGCGCGAGCAGAAAGGTGCGAATATTGGCCGCAAGATTGCGCATGTTATTCATCCTTCCTGGTGAATGATTTGGGGAAGAAGCGTTTTATCCAAACCTGTTGCGGCGTGGTGATGTCGGGACGGAAGAACGCGGCGAGAATCCTTTCCAAACGTTCGGGATCGATGCGGCGGATCATGCGCCCGGCATGTGAGATGGATATGGACCCGCTCTGTTCCGAAACGACAATTGATACAGCGTCACTGACCTCAGATACCCCCAAAGCGGCGCGGTGCCGAAGCCCCATCTGGCGTTCAGGCGAGCGGTTCAAGACTCCGCTGGCAGATAGCGGCATGACACAAGCTGCGGCAACAATTCGCCCATCGTCAATGATGACAGCACCGTCGTGTAATGGGGTGTCGGGATAAAAAATCTGAAGGAGCAGTTCAGGTGTGACATGCGCGCGCATTTGCACGCCGGTTTCGATGTACTGGTCCAGGTTATCCTGCCTTTGAATAACGATGAGCGCGCCGTGTTGTCTCGCAGAAAGACGCGTGGCCGCTTCCACGATCGCGCTGAGCATTTTGGATATATCCAGATCGCTTGCCTTTGGGGCAGGGGTTGTCAACGACAGGGTAAATGTTGATCCCGCGCGTCCCAACCGTTCAAGTGCGCGGCGAATCTCCGGTGCAAATATGACCGGTATTGCGAGCAGGAGGGCAGGCAGTGAATTTTGTACCAGCCACGAAAAGGCAGGAAGTTCGACCAGTGTTGTGAACAACACCAGCATGACCACCAGAAAGATCACGCCGCGTAACAGCACCATCGCTTGTGTATCGCGGAGTGAATAGAGCACAGCAAAAAAGATGAGCGTTACGAGCAGAATATCGAGGACGCTCAGCCAGTTGACCCTTTGATATATATAAAGAACGTTATCTAGAAAGTTTTCCATTCGAATTTGCGCAGACCATGAAGAGATTCTACATCAATCCATTCAGGTATTGCATGACCTTTTCGATCAACCTGCGCTTCCCACCCCTATGATAAACCAGAGTGTTGGTCTATTGCATTGTTAATCAATGGCACACTTAGATCGGACGGAGGACACGGTCTGTACGGAGTTGTTTGAAGAAGAGCGCCGAACCCTTGGGCATGGATTCAATGGCGGCGTCCGTCCATGCCTGCACACCCAGAGATTCGGGTGTGCGGCGTTCATAGCCAACCTGTTTCCAGACCGAGTCATACCCAACCAGGTCGATTGGCGGGAATACGAGTGAAGCTTCGCATTGCAGTTCGCCAGAGGCGCGTTCCACTTCGTTGAGGAGCAGCGGCAGGGACTTATCTGGATGAGCCTTGGGGTCGAGGTACAGGTCAAGTGTGCGAGCCACCAGGTTTTCCACCTGCCAGCCTGCCACCCCCACAAGTTCCTCGCCCATCTGGAGCAACAGGAAGGCTTTATCACCGAAGGCATCCATCACTTCATCTCGGTTCATGGAACGTTTTCCCTTGTTCAGTTTGGTGATCAGGTCTGCGATCTTCTGTGAGTCGCGCGGTTTGCCGCGTTGGAGTGCAAATGACTCAGGACCAGCCTCAGGCTTGGAAAGGATCTGGGTGGCAGGTTCAGCCTCCGCCGAGGGGAAGAGGCGTTTCCAAGCTGCGTTGACTTCTTTCCACAGGTCTTCCATCGAGCCGTTATTTTGGATAACGACCGTCGCCACCGCAACCTTTTCCTTTTGTGCAGATTGCGAGTGGATGCGCTGCATCGCATCTTCCTGACTCATCTTGCGTTTACTGACAAGCCGCTCGATCTGGACCTTTTGGTCTGCATCTGTGACCCAGATGGCATCGCACTTTGCACGCAGGTCAGATTCGAGCAGTTTTATGGCTTCAATAACCACCACATTTTGTGTGGAGCGCTTGATGAGCAAATCCACTGCCTGACCAACATAGGGGTGAATGATATCTTCGAGTTGGGCGAGCGCCTGCCCGTCTGCAAAGACAAGCCGCCCAAGTTTTGCACGGTCGATTTGTCCATCCTTATCGAGGAGCCAAGTTCCGAACCTGTCCAGCACAGGCTGGTAGCCGGGTGCCCCCTTGGAAATCACGCGGTGTGAGAGCGCGTCAGCGTCAATGGTGTACGCGCCGAGGTGCTCCAACATACGCCGCACCACACTTTTTCCGGTTGCGATATTTCCAGTTAGACCGATGACGATTTTCCCGGGGATACTGCTCACGATAACTCCATCTCGATAGTATAGTACCTTGCTCCTATTCTAATGTCTTTTTCCGAATTCTCCAATATTTCATCCCTTTTCAAGACTGTCAATTCCCGGTTGACGCCCTCCTGTCATGCGTGTATGATGAAGTTGCCTCAGGTCGGTTGGGCGATCGCGGTCCTGCGTTGACGGGACCGAGGAAAGTCCGCACTCCATAGAGCACGGCGTCGGATAGTACCCGGGGCGGGGAACCCTCCGTGAGGAGCTAACCTGCCGGATGAGGGCCACAGA